>JBELAS010000044.1:0-8512 GCA_049508615.1 Acidimicrobiales bacterium | reverse complement strand
ACGATCGGTCTGCCTCACGAGCGACAGATCGAGTGTCGCCTGATCACATGACAGAATCGCCGACTCCCTCGTCCCCTCCGCCTTCCTACCGCCGCGTGGACCCGATCGACGGGCGGGCCGGTACCGACGTAGCCGGTCGTCGGGGCAGGCGTGACCAGGCTGGTAGAGGGTTCGACGAGTCGGGATTGCGGGCCCTTGGCGACGAGATCAGTCGTGGTGTCACACGTAGGCGTCCTTGGCGTAAGCAACGGTGGGTGAGGCGAACTGCCCTCGTCGCCGGGTTGGCGGTGGTGATCGCAATCGCCGGGGCAGCCAGCTACAATTGGTATCTGTTCAACCAGATTCACACTGTCGCGGTCAAAGGATTGAGCACAACTGGCGTCGGTGTCGAGTCGGGCACTGAAAACATCCTCATGGTCGGCTCCACCGACCGTTGTAGCCTCCCGAAGAGCGACCCGCTCTACCAGGACTGTGTCGCCGGCCACACCGGCATCAACAGCGACGTCGTGATGATCCTGCATCTCAACTCCGCCACCCGACGGGTGTCGATCCTGTCGATCCCACGCGACACGTTCGTGCCCAACGCCCGCGCCGACGGCGCCAACAAGATCGACGCCGCGCTCTACGAGGGCCCGACCCAGCTGGTCGCTGCCATCGAAGACGACTTCGGTATTCCGATCCAGCACTACATGGAGTTGAACTTCGCCAGTTTCGCCAACGTGGTGCAGACGATCGGCGGGGTTCGCATGTATTTCCCAGAGCCCGTCTACGACCACGAGGTCGGCCTCGACGTCGAAACGCCCGGCTGCGTCTATCTCAACGGCGGCGACGCCCTCAAACTTGTCAGGTCCCGCGAACTGCAATACAAGGGTCCCGGAGTCACCACCGACGACCACTTCGATTGGCCCCACGACCCGCAGAGTGACCTGGCCCGCATCCTCCGCGACCACGAATTCCTTCGAGTGTTGGCCACCGCCGTCGCCCACAAGGGCCTCGCCAACCCGATCACCGACGAACGGCTTGTCGCCGCCTTGGCCCCTCAGGTCGAGATGGACCCACAACTCAAAGGCCAACTGCTCGGCCTCGTCAGCTCGTTCCACGCCGTCAATCCCAACGCGGCGCCAGAACTGACGCTTCCCATCCAAGCCCCGAACACGTCGACGGGCTACGTCTACAAGGGCAGCGGTTACGGAGACGTCGTCTATCCCACCGTCACCGAAGACGAGCAGGCCATCGACCAGTTCCTCGGGACCCCGCCCACGGTCGACACCATGAACGGCCGGTCCCTACCGCGACCGGCATCGGTCACCGTGTCGGTACTCAACGGAACCGGTGTCACCAACCAAGCCACCGACACCGCGAACGCGTTCGCCGCGTTGGGGTTCAAAATTGGGTCACTGGGTAACACCGAGCCGGTCGGAACGCCGGCTGAAACCGTCGTCACTTACGCCGCGCCGGCCGACGAAGGTGCCGCCGAACTCGTCTCCCGGCAGCTCACGGGCGTAGTCATCATGGCCCTAGGCGCGACAACCGGAGCAAGCCAAGTCACCGTCACAACGGGGACCGACTTCTCCGTCAAACCCCCACCATCCTCTGTCGCCAGCCCACCATCGACCACCGCTCCGGTCAGTTCCGCGACCGCATCACTTGCACCCCCATCCCAACTGGTCTCTCCGTTGAAACCCTGGGACCCACGGTCGTGTACCCCGTCCGGCGGAGAAGGCCCTTGAAGACCCGAATCAATTGAGCGCGTCGTCCTGGCTCACAGGCATCGTGTGAGGGAACGCTGGTGGCGACGCGCCCCTCATCAGTTGGTGTTTCGCGAGAGTGCCCACGAGAGTCGGGTAGGAGGGTCCGTGGGCGACGATTTCGGCTTACTTGTCACCAGACCGTGCCTTCAGGCTTGTCACCAGACCGTGCCTTCAGGCTCGTCGATGCCCTTAGCGACGACGGATTCCGACGCCAGCGCCGTCTGACCGCCGAGCGCGGCTCGAGTGGCCTCTTCAACGAGCATGGCTCAACGGCGGTTGGAGAAGAAGTCGGTGAGCAAGTCTGACGCCTCGTCGGCGAGGACTCCGCCGGTGACGGGCAGCTCGTAGTTCAGGCGGGGATCGCTGCACAACTGGTAGAGCGAGCCGCACGCGCCCGCCTTCGGGTCAACCGCCCCGAACACGATCCGCCCGAGGCGAGCTACCACTGCGGCACCAGCGCACATGGGGCAGGGCTCGAGTGTCACGACCAGTGTCGCCATGTTGAGCCTCCACGAACCCAAGGCCCAAGCTGCGTCGCGCAGGGCGAGGATCTCGGCGTGCGCAGTAGGGTCGTGCCTCAGCTCCCGTTCGTTGTGACGGGAGGCCACGACAGTGCCCTCTGACACCACGACCGCTCCCACCGGCACGTCGCCGTGCTCGGCCGCGGCGCGGGCCTCGTCCAGCGCGATGTGCATCGCAGCCTTCTCGTCGAGCGTCAGCGGCCCGGATGCCCCGGAATTCATCAACTCGGACATCACGCAGGTGCCTGGCAGAGCGTCATGGGTACGTCGATCACCGATTCGAGATCAGCATGCGCGGATATGCGTGCGATGAGCTCCACCGACCGGTGACTCCCCCGCCGGTTGGTGGACTTCCCGCAGTGGCGGGCGGCGCGCGATCGTCCTTGTTCGGTGTGCTTCTGGGCGAGCGGACGTGAGTCGGAGGAGGAAGCGCTCCGGTCGATGGCATGAAGCTGATTGATTTCATCAGATGTATCAGGAAGAGCGTCCCACGGCACAGCCAGAACGAGAAGAGGGGAGCAGGGGCAGGCAAGCGTCACCACATGCACCCGCCACCCCTCCCCGCGTTGAGCGGAGGAGGTGGGATTTGAACCCACGGTGAGTTGCCCCACACACGATCTCCAGTCGTGCCGAATCGTCCGCTCTCGCACTCCTCCGAGGGCTGCCATGGCGCAGCAGCACGGAGGCTATCGTCTTCCAGGCTTCGGCCGATGGTCGGTGCGGCGGCCAGGCCCTGCGCAACGAGCACCCGTGAACCGAGTCAGGGCCGGAAGGCAGCAGCTCTCAGTGGGTACGTTCGTGTGCCGCAGCCAACCTGGCCGCCGCACCGGACACCGGCCGCCTCGGAGTGCAACGCCCCACCGGTAGGCTGCAATCGTGACTGTCCCTGGTGAGACGGAACCAGCCCCCTACCAGTCGCTCTACCGCCGTTTTCGCCCGCAACGCTTCGACGAGGTGCTCGGCCAGGAGCACGTGACCCTGGCTCTGCGAAACGCGGTTCGTGACGGCCGGGTGGGTCACGCGTACCTCTTCAGCGGCCCTCGAGGTACGGGTAAGACTTCCGCGGCGCGCATCTTGGCCAAGGCACTCGACTGTGCCGCTCCTCTCGAGGGTGAGCCGTGTGGGGTGTGTGACTCGTGCGTGGAGATAGCCCGGGGGACTTCCATGGACGTGCACGAGCTCGACGCCGCTTCCAACAACGGGGTCGACGCCATGCGTGACCTGGTAGCTCACTCCGCGCTGGGAACTCCTGGCAGGTGGAAGGTCTACATCGTCGACGAGGTTCACATGCTGTCCGCCGCCGCGTCGAACGCACTGCTGAAGACCCTGGAGGAACCTCCGGGCCATGTCGTGTTCGTCCTCGCCACCACCGACACCCAGAAAGTTCTCCCCACGATCCGTAGCCGCACCCAGCATTTTGAGTTCCGCCTGCTCGGGCCGGAGATCCTGGCAGGCCTGTTGCGCCGGGTGCGAGACGAAGCCGGTCTCGACCTGGATGACGAAGCTGTAGACAGCGCGGTACGCCGCGGGCGCGGCTCGGCACGCGACGCGCTGTCGGCGCTCGACCAAGTAGCGGCGGGCGGCACCGTCGGTGACGAGATCGTCGTTCTCGCCGAGATCGCCGGCGCTCTGGCCGAGCGCGACGTCGGCGGAGTGTTGGTGGGGGTGGCGAAAGCATGCGACGCCGGGCACGACGTGCAGCGCCTTGCGGGTGAGCTGGCGGACTACCTGCGCCAAGGCTTCCTGGCGATGCTCTCTCCGGAGCTCGTGTCGGTGGTGGGCGAGGACCGGACTCATGTGGAGGGCACGGCTCGGCGGATGGGGCTCCCAGCGGTGGTCCGGGCAATGGAGGCTCTCGGGCGTGCTCTGGTCGACATGCGTGACACACCCGATCCGCGCGTGCACCTCGAGGCGACGTTGATCCGCCTGGCGCATCCTGAGGTGGACGACTCGACGACGGCGCTCCTCGAGCGAGTGGAGCGACTCGAGCGCGCCCTGGAATCGAGGGATGTCGCGTGGACCCCCGCTCCGACGCGCACCATCGAGCCCCCGGGTCCTGCGCCTGGGCCCCCTCGACCCACACGAGCGCAAGGCCGCAACTCGAGCAGTCCTGTTGCAGCAGGGGGTATTGCGGCGCGAAATGCGGTTGCGGATGCCGGGAGCCGCGAAGGGGGCGAAGGGGGCGAAGGGGGCGAGCAGCCTCCGGCCGGTGGCCCCGAATTGGCGCGTCGGGCCCTCGGCGCGCTGCGCAGTTCGATCGGGAGAGAGGGCGAGCAGGGTGCCTCTCGCTCGAGTGATTCAGCAGGGCCCGAGAGCGCGGTGCAAGAGCCCGGTGTCTCCACGTCAGGCTCCTCGCGCACGACCGCGGCAACTGGCTCCGCGAGACAGCCAATGGAAACGAGGGGCGCTCAGGAAGCGACCGCGACCATGGCCGGTCTGCTCGTCGATCCGGGACAGGTGATTACCACGGCGACCCTGCCCACGCGTGATGAATTGGTGCAGGTATGGGGGGACGGGCTGCTCGCGTCTCTTCCCGGACGCGCCCGGGCGCGTTTCAGAATGGGCCGCTTCGTGGCGACGGAGGACGGTGCCGCCGTCTTTGCCCTTCCGAACGAAACGCACCGCTCCTACTGCGAGGAGGTCCGCATCGAGGTCGAGTCGGTTCTCGCCGCGCGCTTCGGCACGGCGGTCCCCCTTCGCCTGGTGGTCGACGAGGACTCCGCCGAGGAGCTTCCACAGGGCGCCCGGGCCAACCCGCGGGGTGATGCTGTCGCAGCTCGCAGGAGGCGAGGCCCCGTGATCGAAGGGTCCGCGACAGCAGGCTCTAGCCGGCTGGCGGCGACCGTGAGCACTTCGAGGCCACCCAGGGCGTCCGGCGAGGAAGACGGCGAGGACACCGACACCGAAGCCGAGCTGTTCGACCCGGCGGTGCTCGACGCGGAGACGGAGCCGGCCGGAGCAGGGCCCAGCCCCGAAGAGCGGATCAAGCTGGCATTCCCCGGAGCCGAGGAGGTGTAGAGGCATGTACGTGGGCCCGCTGCGTTCCTTGGTGGACGAGCTGGGCCGTCTCCCCGGCATCGGGCCGAAGTCGGCCCAGCGCATCGCCTTCCACCTGCTCAAGGTGGCACCCGAGGACGCTCTGCGACTAGCCGAGGCGATCGTCGCTGTGAAGGAGCGCGTCACTTCGTGCACGATTTGCTTCAACGTCGCAGAGGGCGAGCTCTGCGAGTTCTGCTCCAACCCGAGACGCGATAGCTCTTCGCTCTGTGTGGTTGAAGATCCGCGTGACATCGTGGCGGTCGAGAAGACTCAGGAGTTCCGTGGCCGTTACCACGTGCTCCAGGGGGCGCTGAACCCGATCGAGGGTGTAGGGCCCGACCAGCTGCGTGTGCGCGAGCTGCTGGGTCGGCTCGGGGACGGTCAAGTCACCGAGGTCATCTTGTGCACGAACCCGAACCTCGAGGGGGAGGCGACCGCCATGTACCTGGCTCGGCTGCTCGTGCCCTTGGGCATGAAGGTCACGCGCATCGCGAGCGGCCTCCCGGTCGGGGGAGATCTCGAGTACGCCGACGAGCTGACTCTTGGGCGCGCGCTCGAGGGGCGGCGTGAGGTGGACGCCTGATCGGTACCGACACCCCGGTACCGAGATCCAGGGGCGTGGGGTGCCGGAAGGGCTCGGGCGACGCTGCCCGCCAGGTGAGGTGATCCCGACGAACGAAGCGTTGTGGGTCAGCCGGCTGCTCGCACCACCAGGGCGTCGCCCTGCCCGCCCCCGCCACAGAGGCTTGCGGTTCCGAGCCCGCCGCCGCGCCGGTGCAGCTCGTGGAGGATCGTGAGGGCGAGACGGGTGCCGGACATCCCGATCGGATGTCCAAGGGCGATGGCCCCTCCGTTCACGTTGGTCGTCTCGTCGCTGATGCCGAGCTCCGCCATCGAGGACAACGCGACCGCGGCGAACGCCTCGTTGATCTCGAACAGGTCGACGTCGGTGGTGCTCTTCGAGATCTTCTCGAGAGCCTGGCGCGCGGCGCGTGCCGGCTGCAGCAACAGGCTGGCGTCGGGCCCGGCCACCTGTCCGTAGCTCAGGACCTCTCCGAGCGGTGTGGTGCCGATCTGCTCCGCCTTTGCCTTGGAGGTGACCACCACGGCTGCCGCGGCGTCGGAGATCTGACTGGCGTTGCCTGCGGTGATGGTGCCCTCCTTGTCGAACGCGGGCTTCAGCGTTCGGAGGGACTCGGCTGTGGTGCCGGGTCGCACGCCTTCGTCGGTGTCGACGACGACCGGGTCGCCCTTTCGCTGAGGCACCGAGACAGCGACGATCTCGTCGGCGAGGCGGCCGTCCTTGATGGCCGCAGCCGCGCGCTCGTGGGAAAGGGCGGCGAAGGAGTCCTGTGCCTCTCGGGTGATCCCGGCCGCCTCGTTGTAGCGCTCGGTGCCGAGTCCCATGGCGCAGTGGTCGAACTGGCAGTACAGCCCGTCGTACATCATCGAGTCGACCAGGCTGCCGTCGCCGGTCCGGTAACCCGCGCGCGCTCCGGACAGCAGGTAGGGGGCCTGGGTCATCGACTCCATGCCGCCGGCCACGACCACCTCGGCTTCCCCGGAGGCGATGAGCAGATCGGCCAGGTGGATCGAGTTCAAGCCCGACAGGCACACCTTGTTCACGGTGGTGGCGGGCACCGACATGGGTATGCCGGCCTTGGTTGCCGCCTGGCGGGCAGTGATCTGCCCCTGGCCTGCCTGGAGCCCCTGGCCCATGAACACGTAGTCCACGTCGGTCGGGGCTACACCGGCGCGCTCGAGAGCCGCGGCGATGGCGAAACCTCCGAGATCCATGGCGCTGAAGCCGGCGAGCGCGCCCAAGAGCTTGCCGATCGGGGTGCGTGCCCCTGCGAGGATGACGGAACCGGCCATGGTTACCTCCGGAGATCGAACTGGGTCGGCGGCCGGGCCGGCCACCCTGGTGAGTCGGATTCTACGGGACCTCGCCCGGCTCCCGGCGAGCTGGAGCCGGTCGTGACGCCGAAGGGGTGCACTCGTGCTTGTGGCGAAGGGTGCAGCACCTGTGTACGAGGTTATGCGCCCGAGGCTCTACGGGTATTCTCTGAGCCCATGCGCGTCTTCGGCGAAGCGATTCTGGCAGGAGCGAGCGGGGAGGAGCTCGCCGCCCTGCCCATCCCCGAGGCGTACCGGGCGGCCCACGTGCTCGCAGCCGACGTGGACATGTTCGACGGAATCGAATCGACCGACAAGGACCCTCGCAAGTCACTGCGCGTCTCAGAGGTGCCGGTGCCCGCGCTCGCCCCCGACGAGACCTACGTGGCGGTCATGGCTTCTGCCATCAACTTCAACACGGTGTGGAGCGCGATCTTCGAGCCGCTCTCGACGTTCGGTTTCCTTCAGCGGCTCGGGAGAGAAAGCGTGTGGGGGGCGCGGCACGCGCTGGACCACCACGTCGTGGGCTCGGATGCGTCCGGGGTGGTGCTGAGGGTGGGCTCCATGGTTCGCAGATGGAAGCCAGGTGACAAGGTTGTCATCCACTGCAACCACGTCGACGACCAGGACCCGTCCGCCCACGACGACTCGATGTTGGCATCGAACCAGCGCATCTGGGGGTTCGAGACGAACTTCGGCGGATTGGCAGACATGACCGTGGTGAAGGCGAACCAGCTCATGCCAAAGGCCGCACACCTCAGCTGGGAGGAAGCGGCGGTCAATGCCCTGTGCAACACGACCGCGTACCGCATGCTGCTCTCGCGCAACGGGGCGGTCATGCACCCAGGCGACAGGGTGTTGGTGTGGGGGGCGAGCGGAGGGCTGGGCAGCTACGCCGTTCAGCACGTGCTGAACGGCGGGGGGATCCCGGTGGGGGTTGTGTCGTCTCCCGAGAAGGCGCAGTTGCTGCACGAGCTGGGCGTCGAGGCGGTGATCGACCGGAAGGCAGCTGACTACCGCTTCTGGTTGGACAAGCACACCCAGGACGAATCCGAGTGGCGTCGTTTCGGCAAGGACGTGCGCGTCCTTGCAGGCGACGACCCGGAGATCGTCTTCGAGCACCCGGGCCGCCAGACCATGGGGGCGTCTGTATTCGCCTGCAAGCGGGGAGGCACGATCGTCACCTGCGCGGCAACCTCTGGGTTCATGGTCGAGTACGACAACCGGCACCTGTGGATGCGGTTGAAGACCATCAAGGGCTCGCACTTCGCCAATTACCGCGAAGCCTGGGACGCGAACCAGCTT
>JBELAS010000043.1:0-8575 GCA_049508615.1 Acidimicrobiales bacterium | reverse complement strand
ACGTGCACTCCGGCCACCTCGCTGCCAGCGGCACGCCACGTGGCTGGGTCGACGACGGCCCCACCCCGATCCAAGACGTCGCGTTCGCCTTCGCCCAGGAACCGCTCGGGCCGGTCGACTGGTACTACCCGGAACGTCTCACGATTGACGTCGAGGCCGCCAGCTCTCTCCAACAGACGCCCGCAGCCGACGTTCTCGGGCTCCGCCTCTATCACATGAGCCAGGTCAACGTGCCGATGTACGTGATCCAGACCTCGCTCGGTGGGACTGACAACTTCGTGGCCGCCGCCGCGATCGCATACCAGCGCGCCTCGCAGATCCCGAGCGTGACCGTCATCAACCGAGCCTCCACCTACAGTCACCTCGACCCCCTGCTCGCAGCGCCGTCCCACAATGCCTTCCTTCAGAGTGTCGTGCCGTGGATCGAGCAGCTTCCCGCTTACAAGCGTTAGGGACCCGCCGCAGAACAGATCGCGTGG
Source organism: Acidimicrobiales bacterium (assembly GCA_049508615.1). Lineage (GTDB taxonomy): Bacteria > Actinomycetota > Acidimicrobiia > Acidimicrobiales > UBA8190 > Bog-564. The sequence goes on along the minus strand of JBELAS010000043.1, from coordinate 8,096 downwards.
CGTAGCATCAAGGCGTAGAGATTGACACCGAGGACTCGCGCGGTTCTTCGAGGTCGTACTTCTGCATCAGAACGAACGTCAGCGCAAACCACGGAGTGTTCGACAGGAGGACTCGAGATGTCGGTTGCGGTCGTGATGGGCAGCGCGTCGGACACGCCCGTGATGGACGGTGCGGTCGAGCTGCTCCGGGAGTTCTCGGTCCCCGTCGAGGTGCGGGTGCTTTCGGCCCATCGCACCCCCGACGACACGATGGACTTCGCCCGGAAGGCGGCATCACGGGGAATTCGCGTCCTCATCGCTGGTGCGGGCGGGGCCGCTCACCTGGCCGGGGTGCTGGCCGCGGCCTCCTCGCTGCCGGTGATCGGGGTGCCGATCGCTACCGGTGAGCTCGGGGGCCTCGACGCCCTTCTGGCCACGGTGCAGATGCCACGGGGAGTGCCGGTGGCCACCATGGCGGTAAACGGCGCCACGAACGCCGGCCTGCTGGCCGTGAGAATCCTGGCCCTCGAGGACGAACAGCTCGCAGAGGCCCTGATCCGTCATCGCGAGGCAACAGCCGTGCGGGTGCGCGCTGCCGATGAAGAGCTGCGCAAACGCTACGCAGACCCCGAGAGGCTCTGACTCCGAGGCCTCGGTCACGTCGAGCGTCAACTCACTCGTTCACCTGTTAGCCCATACCCTTGGCCCAGGGCCAACGAACGAATTGGGGGAGGTCGTGTGCGAGTCATCGTCACCGGATCGAGCGGGTTGATCGGCGGAGTGCTCCTTTCCAGCCTTCGTGACGAAGGTCACGAGGCCGTGCCACTCGTGCGCCGGCCCCCACGTGCCGGCGAGGCGCACTGGGACCCGGCGAGCGGAGCCATCGACGTGACCGCTCTCGAAGGCTGTGATGCCGTCGTCAATCTGGCAGGAGTCGGGATCGCAGAGCGCCGGTGGTCCGCTGCCCGCAAAGAGGCGATCCTCCGCAGTCGAATCGAGTCGACCAGGTTCCTCTGTGAAACGCTCGTCGGCCTGACCAGCCGACCACGAGCACTCGTCAATGCCTCCGCGATCGGCTTCTACGGGAACAGGAGCGACGAGGTGCTCACCGAGGACAGCGCTCCTGGGACCGGGTTCCTGGCCGAGGTGTGCCAGGCCTGGGAGGCGACCACCGCGCCCGCTGAGAAAGCCGAGGTTCGGGTCGTCCACCTGCGCACGGCCGTGGTGCTCGCTCGCCACGGAGGGGTGCTCGCGCGCCAACTCCCGCTGTTCAGGCTGGGGCTCGGCGGGCGGCTGGGGCGAGCCGACCGGTGGTTCAGCTGGATCTCCTTGCGCGACGAGGTGAGGGCCATCCGTCACATCCTCGGTGAGGGGTCACTCGTGGGAGCGGTGAACTGCTCTTCACCGGCACCCGTGACGAACATCCAGTTCACGCGTGCACTGGGCCGGGCCCTGCACCGTCCTGCGGTGCTGGTGGTGCCACGCTCGGCTTTGCGACTCGCTCTCGGCCGCGAACTGGCCGACGAGCTGGCGCTCGCCAGCCAACGCGTCGTGCCAACGCGCCTGGCGGCGAGCGGTTTCACCTTCGAGGACCCGTCGATCGATGGGGCACTTGCCGCGATCCTCGCGAGCTGAGCGACACGCTCCAGGCCGCCTCCTTGACCCAGCCGGTGGTGCCTGCGCCTGCGGCGTTCGCCTCACTGCCCCCCACGTCGCTGTAGCCGAGCTCGGTCAGCCGCTCGAACCAGACCGGGTTGCTGGGCACGGGGAACGCCGTCGAACGGCATTGTGATCCGCCGCGCCACCCCGAAGTCGAAGAGATGGCTGTTACAGCCGGATGCGACCCTGCTGAGGTGGAACGACAACTTCAGCTGCCGCTCGGAAAGCTGGGCACAGCCACCCGGGCCACCGCCCGGCGCCGGGAAAGGGCGACCGCCGGGGCAGGTCGCGCCCTTCGCGACGGTGACCGCCGCCTTGAGAGCCACAAGGCCCCGCTCGTGTCTCGAGCCCGGAATGGCGGACCTGAAGACTGGCGGATCGACCAGCACACCCGTGCGGCCGGGCGCCGGGGGCTGACCGCCGCCCGCGCAGCTCTGGCCGGGCCCGGTGCCGGCAAAGCCGGCTCGGACCCCGCAGTCGACGCCGCCTGAGCCTCGAGGGAGGTCCGTCGAGAACCCGAACCGCTCCCCCCGGTAGTTGCTCGAGTGCTCAGGCGCTACCGTCTTCTGTATGCCGTCACTCGCGGCGCGCCTCGGCTACGCGGACGATGCCAAGCTCCTCATCTTGAACTGCGACGACCTCGGCCTATGCCACGCGGCCAACGCCGGTGTGTACGAGGCGTTGCGCCAGGGCCTGGCCACGAGCGCCAGCCTCATGGTGCCCTGCCCTTGGGCGCGCGGCGCCGTCGCCGGATATCGGGGAGACGACGTTGGCGTGCACCTCACCGTTAACGCCGAGTTCGACCTCTACCGGTGGGGCCCCATCACCCACGCTCCATCACTGCTCGACGGGGACGGAGGCTTCCCGCGCACCTTGGCCGACGTCTGGGACCATGCCGACCTCGACGAGGTCCGTCGGGAGTGCCGGGCTCAAATCGAGCGGGCGATCCTGTGGGGCTTCGACGTGAGCCACCTCGACGCGCACATGGGAACCATGCAGATCAAGGCCGAGTTCTTCGACGTGTACCTCGAGCTGGCGGTCGAGTTCCGCCTCCCGCTGCGACTGTCGGGTCCCGGCACAGAGACCTTGATCGGATTTCCTTTCCGCACGCTGGCCGCACAGGAGGGCGTGGTCTTCCCCGACGACCTCGTGTACGTGAACGGCGTGGGGAGCCGCCGAGCGCTGTTGGAGGCCGTCCCCCGGCTCGGCCCCGGCGTCACCGAGGCGTACCTCCACCCCGCCGTCGACAGCCTCGAGCTGCAGAACCTGGCCCTCGACGCGGTTGCTCGCGTCGACGACCATCGTCTTTTGATGTCCGACCGGGAGTTGCGCGAGGAGTTGGAAGAAGCCGGAGTGACGCTAATCGGCCACCGCCCGCTTCGTGAGCTCATGCGTACAGGGGGCTGACCCGTCCTGCGGCAGGCGGATGCCAGACGAACCTCTCACGATCTCGCGCGTGCGAGTGCCTGACGGCGTCCCGGGCGCGAAGCCCTGGACGGGTACCGAGCGATCAGAACTCGGTGACCTTCGCTATGTCCGCCACCAACTGCTTGTACTCGGGTGAGTTCGTGATCGGTAGCAACGCCATCACCTTGGCCATGTTGCCGGTGACCTTCACCTTGCCCTGCATGAAGGCAGCGTTCGCGTCGAGATCTCCCTTTTGGATCTTGATGGCGTCCGGATAAGCCGTCGTCAGTGTCACCTCGGAGTCCTCGAGGTGGCCGATCTTGCACTCGATCAGCTTGCCGTTCTCGAGCACCCAGTAGTACTCGATGTCCCCTTCGGGAGCGCCCGCAATGATGTATTGCATCCTGGCGGAGGCGCCTGGCCGCTCTGGCTGGTCTTCAGCCATCTTCTTTGTGTCGTCGAGCCACTCTTGGGTGAAACACTTCGCCATCTACCGTCCCTCCCTGGTCGTCGTTGCCGGGCTCGGCCGGTGCCGAACCGCCTAGCAGGCCGCCCGTCACTGCGCTGCTCATGCTATCGAGATGCGCGATCACGCACATCGGCGAAGAGATCGTCCTCCAGCGGGCTTCCCCCGCTCGAGGTGTCCGCCCCTTGGTCTCCCCGCACTCGGGTGTGCTGGCCCACCAGGTTGCGGGCGAGCACGTACTCGTCGAATGGATGGACGGTGCGTGCCACCTCTGCGGGGAGACCGAACCAGAACGGCGATGTGGGGTCGACCTGGGTGGCGTGTGCCAGCAGCGCCTGGCGTTGGACGTCCGCGTAGTCCGAGAGATCCACGATGGTCGTGAAACTCCGGGTCTGTGAGGTGGCACGCTCGAGCCACCGGTCGTCGAACGGGGACTCGAGGCCCAGCTCGACGAACTTCTCGTGCATGGCGATGACACGTTCGCCGGACCAGCCGACGTAGTAGAGCTTCAGCGGCTGCCACGGCTCCCCGGCTTCGGGAAAGGCCCGAGGATCATTCGCGGCGTCGAAAGCGGCGACCGAGACCTCATGGACACGCAGATGGTCCGGGTGCGGGTAACCACGCTGGTCTTCGTCGTAGGTCACCACGACCTGGGGGCGCTCGCGACGGATGACCGCCACCAGGCGGCCGACCACCTCGGCCAGCGGGGCACGGGCGAAGCAGTCGGCTCGCTCGTTGGCAGGGGTTCCCGGCATGCCCGAGTCCCGGTAGCCGAGCATGACGATCTCGTCGTAACCGATCAACGCGCAAGCGGCCTCGAGCTCGAGGCGGCGGACCTCCGACAGCTCTGCGCGTACCTCGGGCAGGTCCATGGCGGGGTTCAAGATGTCGCCTTCCTCGCCACCGGTACAACACACGAGCACGGTGCGCACGCCTTCGGCGTGGTAGCGCGCCACCGTTCCCGCCCCCTTCGACGCCTCGTCATCGGGGTGGGCATGGACCGTGAGCAGGCACAGGCGTGAAGACATCGTGCCCAAGGTACCGTCCCACCTGACCGGTGCCGGCGGCCTCCCGGAGGCCGACACCGTTTCCGGCGGGGGCAGCCGTGGGTCACGCTCGCAAGATCGACCAAGATCGTCGAGGACCAGCGGTGCCCTGATGGCGCAGGTGCGACGGCATACCCGGCGCGGCGACCAGGTGGTGATCCTCCCATAGAGCGGCCCTCCCGTAGACTCGTGTGGGTGCCGGAGCCTCATGCCGCCGGTGCGCATTGGAGGACGACCCCGCGATGGGCTTGTTCCAGCGCTTTCTCAACATCTTTCGTGCCAAGGCGAACCGGGTCCTCGACCGCGCCGAGGACCCCCGCGACACCCTCGACCTCTCCTACGAGAAGCAGCTCGAGAACCTGCAGAAGGTCCGCCGCGGTGTGGCCGAGGTCGCCACGGCCCGCAAGCGCATCGAGATCCAAGCCGCGCAGCTTCAGCAGCAAGGATCCAAGCTCCAGGACCAGGCCCGCCAGGCCCTCGGACAGAACCGTGAGGATCTGGCTCGCGAAGCCCTCACCCGCCGCGCTGCCATCGGCCAGGAGCTCACCGATCTCCAAGGCCAGCACGAGCAGATCGCCGCACAGGAGCAGAAGCTGATCGCCACCGCGCAGCACCTCCAAGCCCAGGTGGCGGCTTTCCGCACCAAGAAGGAGACGTTGAAGGCGAGCTACACCGCCGCCGAGGCCCAGACGAGGATCGGCGAGGCGACTGCGGGCATCTCCTCTTCGATGAACGATGCCGGCATGACCATGCAGCGCGCGCAGGACAAGATCGCCGAAATGCAGGCACGCGCCGGAGCAGTCGACGAGCTGATCGCGTCCGGGGCGCTCACCGACCTGACATCGAGCACCGACGATATCCAGGCTCAGCTGGACAAGGTCGCGAGCACCTCACAGGTGGACAACGAGCTCGCGATGCTCAAAGGCGAACTCGCCGCGACGGGTGCAACACCAGCCGGCCTGCCGGCCGCTGCGGACAACGCCGACTCGGCTCCTCCCCCGGCCCCGGCACCAGAGGCTCCCGCCACGCAGAGCAACGACCGAAGCAACGACCAAGAGGTGACCTCATGATGGCGACCTCCCGCCGCATCCCTGCCGACCACGGGCTGACCACCCGTATGTTCCTCACGGGGTTCTTCATCGTCGTCCTGTACGCGGCAGTGGTAGGACTGCTGTTCGCACTGCACCTTCAGATCGGCTTCATCGTATTCATCGCGTTGGCGCTGGCGTTCTCCCAATACTGGTTCTCGGACAAGATCGCTCTGTGGGGTATGCACGGCCGTGTCGTCACCCCCGAGGATGAACCAGAGCTGCACGGAGTGGTTGACCGTCTCTGCGCCCTCGCCGACATGAAGAAGCCCCGGGTGGCGATCGCCGAGGTCGACATGCCGAACGCTTTCGCCACCGGCCGGAACCCGTCGAATGCCGTTGTGTGCGCTACACGCGGGATCCTTCGCCGGCTCGACGAGCCCGAGCTCGAGGCCGTGCTGGCCCATGAGCTCTCCCATGTGGCCCATCGCGACGTGGCCGTCATGACCATAGCCAGCTTCTTGGGCATGATCGCCGGTCTCTTGACCAGGGTCATGCTCTTCACCGGTCTCTTCGGAGGGTTCGGCGGAGGCGGAGGGGGCCGGAACAACCAGAGCGGGGGACAGATCGTGTTGGTGGAGATGGCCGTGCTGGTCGTCTCTGCCCTCGTCTACGCGATCAGCTTCCTTCTCACCATGGCACTCTCTCGCTACCGGGAGCTGGCAGCGGACCGCTCCGGTGCGATCTTGATCGGCCGGCCGTCGCTTCTCGCCTCTGCCCTGGTCAAGGTAACAGGCGAGTTGAGCCGCATCCCCACCCGCGACCTGCGTTCAGCCGAGCACTTCAACGCCTTCTACTTCACGCCGGCCATCGCCAACGGTGCAAGCCTGTCCTCGCTGTTCTCCACCCACCCCCCGCTCGAAAAGCGCCTCGACCAGCTGGCGAAGCTCGAGGCGGAGATGAACCAGGCTTGACCCGCCGTCTTAGCAGGCCTCCGAACCCGGCCAACTGCAGCGACCCCTGATGGGCCTGTTCGACACGTTGCTCGGCCGGACCAAGCCGGTGCGGGCCAATCTCGACAACCTCTTCGCCCTTCCCGGCGCTGCTGTCACCCTCCAGGTCTCGGCAGGTCTGCTTCCCACGCGCAAGGCCGGGGTCTGTTTCAAGCCGCCGGCCGGACAGCCTTTCGCGGAGATGCAAGCCCAGATCGAGAAGCTGCTCGAGACACCCGACAGCCCACCGACCGGCCCTGCGGCGGACGACGGCGACGTCGCGGCTTCCGGCGCGACCAGTCTCACCGTTCGCCACGTCGGTGACAGCTTCGGGTACCGCTGGATCCTGGTGGAGGGGGGCGAGATCGACGACCTGGCGACCCGGGTGCACATGGTGCACTCCTCACTCGAGGACGGTGGCTGGAGCACCCAGCTGCTGTGCTCGGTGTTCGGGTTCGCCCCCGGCGGCGACTCCGACGCCGCCACGGGCGCTCTCGGCGAGATCTCGGGCACCGGCCCTGGCACACCGACGGAGGTGATCGATGCCGTGAGCCGGCCCGTCTACATCGTCTATCTGGCCAAGCGCGGCACGTTCTACCCGTTCGCGCCGAACGGCAAGGAACAACGTGACACAGAGCTCGAGCTGCGCCTGCGCAGCATCCTCGGCAGCGATCTGCCTGTGGAGATCGACCTCTCGAACTGGTTCCCGATCTGGGACCTGCCGATCGCCTGACAAGCCCGCGCGTCGCCCATCGGGTCACACCCGTTCGGGTTCACTTGCCGGCCGGCGCTCCTGGCGTTTCCCCTTGAGCGCAAGCGCCCGGTGCGGATTTGCTGGGGGCCCTTGGTGAGGCTTGGTGAGGCGCGCTACGCCGGCACTGCGTCGATGCGCCGGGCCAAGTCCAAGTCGACGCGTGTGATCCCCCCTGCCGAATGCGTCGACAGCCTCAGAGTGACCTTGTTCCAGCGGATGTCGATGTCGGGGTGATGGTTCATCTCCTCTGCGAGCATTCCCACCGCGTTCACATAGGACAGTGAGGCCGCGAAGTCCTTGCCCGAGTGGACCTTCACCAGTTCGGACCCTTCGCGCACCCATTGCAAGCCGGCGAGTGCCGCGTCCACCTCGCTCAGATCGAGCACGTCCACGTGCTGAGATTACCCGGGGTTAGGCGCTGGAGTCTCCGGCCGACGTCACAGCGTCCTGCGGGTTCTGGCAATGAACCGTGTCTTGGACGCGGGCCTCAAGGATGAGTCATGTCCTCCGGACGAACCGCCCGGTCGAACTCGTCGCCTGACAAGTACCCCAGAGCCACGACGGCCTCCCTCAACGTGCTGCGTTCGGCGTGCGCCTTCTTGGCCACTTCGGCCGCCTTGTCGTAACCGATCAACGGGTTGAGCGCGGTCACGAGCATGAGGGATTCGACGAGGTGAGTGTGGATACGTTCGCGATCGGGTTCGATCCCGTCCACGCAGAACTCACGGAAAGTCCGGCAGGCGTCTGCGAGAAGGCGCGTCGAGT
>JBELAS010000042.1:0-8609 GCA_049508615.1 Acidimicrobiales bacterium | reverse complement strand
CTGCGGTCTGAAGGCCGGGCGGAACCGAGGGGGGGATGCCGTGAGAGGCGGAGCGAGGCCCGCGGGACCGAGTAGAGAACGTCCCACCATCACCTCGGCGGCGGCGCCGGTGAGATGGAGATGGCACCAAAGGTCCCGGGGCCTTGCCGCCCCGGTGTCCGGCCGCGACGAGCAGCTGGTCGAGGCCTTCGGCTGTTCCTCCACGTTCTGCGCGAAGAGGTGATCCTTTTCGAGCGGTGATCGGCGTTTCGGGCCGGAGCAGATATGCTCCCCCGGCGTCAGATGGACCCTCGAAGGGTAGGAATGACCGACGACCTGGAAGACGTACCGGAGCCAGAGGAACTCGTCGACGAGGAGCTCGAGGGGCTTCCCGACGACGAGATGGACGACAAGGATCTGGACGAGGACGTCGACGACCTAGTGGACGACGAGCTGGTCGGCGACGAGCTGGTGGTGGAGCTCCCCGTGGGTGAGGTAGCGCTCGGCACCGTCGATGTCCCTGTGGCCGCGCCCCCGACCGCTCCTGTCGTCGAAGAGGGGGAAGAGGACGAGGAGGAGGTCGACGACGAGGACGTCGAGGCCAGCCTCGACCAGATCCTCAAAGAGCGCCTGGTCGTCGAGGAGGAGGACGAGGAGGTTCCAGAGCCGGAGGACCGCTCGGAGATCTCCGAGCGAGTCCTGCCGAAGCAGCCTGACGAGTTCGTCTGCCGGTCCTGCTTCTTGGTCAAGCACTCGAGCCAGTTGGCGGACCCCCTGAAGAGCCTGTGCCGGGACTGCATATAGAGGGGCAGGCAGAAGGAGAGGTCGTGGCGATGAACGAGGGTAAGTCCGAGGTGCAACGGTTGCTGGACCTGTTGGTGTACGTCCCGGTCGGGCTCCTGCAGGGCGGCACGGAGGAGTTCGACGAGCTGGCCGAGGTGGGTCGCCACCGCGTCGAGGGTGAGCTGCACACGGCGAGGCTCGTCGGTCAGTTCGTGGTTCAGACCGCCCGTCGTCAGACGGAGCGGGCGCTGCGAGCGGCCTTCGCGAGGATGGTCGGCGGGGGAGGGGACCCTGGGGAGATTCGTGCGGGCACCGCCCAGGCGGATCGGCTCGGGGCAGGTCGAACGGATGTGAACGGCCACGGCGACTCCGCGGCATGCGTCGTAAAGGGTTCCACGACGATCGCAAAGGGCGGCGAGCTGGCTAAGGAACTTGCGATCCCCGGGTACGACAGTCTGTCGGCGTCACAGGTGGTCCAGCGGCTCGGTGGTCTGTCGCGCGTCGAGCTCGAGGACGTGAAAGACCACGAGCTGGTGCATCGACACCGCCGGACGATATTGAACCGGATCGACCAGCTCCTCTTCGGTGCGGTTGCCGAGCGGCGCTGACAAGCGCGGCTCGAACATGGCAGACGGTGGGGTCGCGCCGGTGGAAGCGGCGAGAACAGCCCAGCCGGCCGACGCCGAGCAGTGCGCGCAGCTGTGCAGCAAAGCGCTCGACTCGCTGCAAGGGCAGCGGGGCGGTGCGCTGTTCGCTCGGCGCGACGCGGGGTTGCTGGCGAAGGCGCTCCTGCGCCCGGGAGGGCTGTCGCGCCTGCTTTCGGACCCTCGACGGCGTGTCCTGGTCGGGACCGTCGACGACGTCGTCGTGGGCCTCGCGGTGGGGAGGGTAGACCCGGTGGGGGAGGCCTCGGTCGGTGTGATGGACGCTGTGTACGTTGACCCCGGTTGCCGCGGAAAAGGAGTCGGTCACGCCCTCTTGCACGCTCTGGTCGGGTGGTTCGAGGAGTCAGGGTGCCGGGCTGTCGACGCGGCGGTGCTGCCCGGAGACCGAGAGACCAAGAACTTCTTCGAGGGGGCCGGCTTCAAGGCACGGCTCATAACAATGCACCGTCCGCTTCGGTGACCGTGGCGCCGCGCGGGTCGCCGGCGTGAGCGTGGTGCGCGAGGATCACGCCCACCTGTCGCCCGCCACCGCGCCGGTGGTCGCCGTCGGTGGCGTGGCGGTCGTAGACGGTGCCCTCCTGCTGGTGCGCCGCGGCAAGCCGCCAGAAGCCGGTCGCTGGACGATTCCGGGAGGGCGAGTGGAGATGGGGGAGAGCCTCGCGGAAGCGGTCGAGCGCGAGCTGCTCGAGGAGACCGGGCTCGACGTGCACTGCGGACGGTTACGAGGCTGGTCGGAGAGGATCGTCCCCGGCTATCACTACGTGATCCTCGATTTCGACGTCACGGTCGCGGGCGACCCCACTCCTGCTGCCGGAGGAGACGCTGTAGCTGTCTCATGGGTGCTCTTGGGCGAGGTCGTGTCGATCGACACCGTGTCGGGATTGGTGGAGTTCCTCCGAGACCACGGCGTCCTCGGCTGAGCGCTGGGCCGGCTCGTGGAGCTTGGCCCCGCGCCGAGGGCCGGCTCCCGGTCGCGCCGTCCGGTCGGTGGTGCCGACTGGCGAGCGCCCGGGACGACGAGGACCCGGCGGCGGCGGGATCGGCAGACCGAGCAACCGGGCAAGTTCGGGAACGGCGCCGGCCGCGCGTCGCGCGGCGCGAAGCAGATCTTCGCCGGCCTCGCGGGGAAGGCCTGCGGGTTTCACGATACGGCGAACGGGTGACTCCACCAGCGCCTCGAGCAGCTCGGCCCAGCGGTCTTCGGGCAACTCGGGGCACATGGCCGTTCCCGCTGCAGCGGCGAGGCGTACGGCCAGCTCGCCCGTCACACGCGCGCTCGGCTCGGGAGGTCTCGACGAGATCCTGAGCGCGTCCGGCACTCGGTCGTCGTCCAAGGCCGCGGTGATCCGGCCGAGCCAGGCCTCGCGCAGCGCCGTGACCCGGGAGTCGAGGGACTCGCGCAGAGTCGCCAACAGGTCGCGGGCTTCTTCGTCGAGCGTGACCGACGATGATCCGGCCACGACGGAACGCATCTCGCGCAAGGGGGCGCCCCTTCCCGCGTTCCGTACCGTCACCGCCCGGTCCTTCCACGCTGCGATCGTTATCGTGGGTAGGAGCTCCTCGGCCATGGCCAGGAGTGGATCGGGGGAGATCTCGGCCCTTTGCTCCGCGCGTGCGCGTGCGTTCTGCTCCTCGATTGCTCGGCGAACCGCGGGTATGCCACCGCGAAGCAATTGCTCGGCCACAGGCAGCTGTTCGGGGCGCAGCGCGGCCAGGGCAGCATTCCTGTGCGTGGCGACCTGCTCGAGCCTTCTCCGGTCCTGTCGGTCAGCGGTCTCGTCGCGAGGACGTTGGACCCGAGCGGCGCGGGCATGCTCCGGACCTTCGGACCGTCCCGCCCTACCCGCAGGCCGGCGTGGCGCGTCGGCCGGGTCTTCGGTGTCGTCGGGGCGCCGACGCCGGGGGCGTTCGTGCCCGAGAGCTGGGCGCGCTCGTCCGCCCTCCGAAGAGATTGCGGAGGCTTCGTCGTCGGGCCTCGCGCGTGACGGGCGTCGGCGCTGCCTGTCGGAGCGAGGTCGTGCGTCGGGGCGATCCGAGGCGTCGTCCTGACGGGGCCGCCGGGTCCGGGGCGCGACCGTGACCGAGACACCGCTGGGGACCTCGTGCCCAGAGCCGAGCATTTCGATGCGCGTGCTGGCTCCGTCGTCGCTTCGGGTCTCCTTCGGCGGTTGCACGGCGGTGACGAAGATGCCGTCGAGCTGGACCTCGGCGTCGGCGCGTAGCACGTCTCCGACGGCTGCATCGGGAGGGAGCAGGCCGCTGTCGACCGATCCACGGGGTTGACGGGCACCCGGGGCGCGCCAGGTCCACGACCCGTCGTCTCGCCGGCTGGTCAGCTCGATGTCGATTCTCCGAGACATGGCCGAACACCACGCTACCCGTCGCGACGGACGAACACGGATGAGACCGCTTCGGAGCTCGATCGAGGCCCAGATGGTGCTCGTGCGAAGCAGGAAGCGGGCCGGCATGTGGACCAGGACGCAGAGCCGAAAGCAGCGGTTCGGTCGAGCCAGATCCAAGCTCGGGAAGCCTTCCGCTCAGCACTGTGGAGGCTCTGTGAATGTGGCTCTGACGGCGCGACGCTGCCGCGAGGTATCTATCCTGGGTTCGCGGGTCTTGCGGTCACCCAGGGCGAGATTCGGCAGTGCTCCGGCAGCTCGGGAGCTCGGGGTGCCCGGTGCGCGCGGATCACAGCGGTCCGACCGTCGGTTAGCACTCGAAGAAGCGGCACAGACAGGAGCGTGATCTGTGGAAGATAAGCGCGACGAGGCGGCGGACACAGAGGCGGGCTCCTCGGTGCCTGCGTACGGGCCGGGATCCACCCCCCAGGGGGAGACGAGCTGGCCGTCTCAGACGCCCGAGACCCTGACCCTTCCGAGCTGGACGCCGTTGCCCGGGTCCGCGGCTCGAGGCGGCCCCGGGCAGGCCAGCTCGCCACCGTCGCCCGAGGACGCGCCGTCTGCGAAGGGTCCGCACCGTCTGCCGCAGTGGTTGTTGGTGGCCGCGGTGTCCGCGGTTGTCGGGGCCGCCGTCGGAGCGGGGATGGCCGAGGGTCTGGGCACCGGGTCCTCGGCTTCCACCCCTACGATCAAGGTGGGTCAAGCGACACCGGGACCCGCTCTCGCGGGAGGTGAGTCGATCCCCACCATCGTGGACAGCGTGCTCCCCGAGGTCGTGTCGATCGACGCCAAAGGCCCCGCGAACAGCGGGCTAATCGGGGGCGGCACGGCGGAGGACCAGGGGACCGGGATGATCATCTCCTCCGCGGGAGAGGTGATCACGAACAACCACGTGATCAAAGGCGCCACGACGATCACCGTCACTCTGTACAACCAGACCACTCCGCTGTCGGCGACACTCGTGGGTGCCGACGCCTCGAACGACCTGGCCCTGCTCAGGATCGACTCGCCGCCTGCCAACCTCCAACCGGTCACCTTCGGGGACTCGACTCACCTCGAGGTGGGCGACGCCCTCATCGCCGTCGGCAACGCCCTCGGTCTCTCCGCCGGTACGCCCACGGTGACCTCGGGCATAGCGTCGGCCCTGGGGCGTACGGTGCAAGCCGGCGACGCCACCGGGAGCACAGAGAACCTCACGAACCTCATCCAGACCGACGCCGCCATCAACGCGGGAAACTCCGGCGGGCCGCTCGTGGACTCGGCAGCCGAAGTCGTGGGCATGAACACGGCGGTCGCCTCGTCGGGCAGCGGGAACGCCCCCGCCCAGAACATCGGCTTCGCCATTCCTTCGGTGACCATCCAGAACGTGATCCCCGAGCTGCGAAAGGGAGGCACGACCGGGGTTTCGAAGGCCTACCTGGGCGTATACCTGACCGACGAGACCACTCAGTTGCAGCAGCAGTACGGATTGGTGCCGTCCTCGGGTGCGCTGGTCGAGAGCTTCGCGTCGGGCTCTCCAGCCGACAAGGCAGGACTGCAGGCCGGCGACGTCATAGTGGCCTTCAACGGTAACTCGGTGGGTTCAGCCCAGGACCTCTCGACCTTGGTTCAGAAGGCTTCGCCCGGACAGAACGCCACGCTCACCGTTTGGCGGGGCCAGCAGAAGATCACCGTGAACGTGACGCTGACCTCGGCCCCGGCGGGCTGAGGCAGACCATTCGGCCCTGGCCCTAGTCGAGTCCCTACCCGACCAGCGAGGTCTCGAGCGCGTTCTGCGCCTGCGCGCCGAGCCGTATGTACCACTCGGTGCCCCACACGGCTGCGAACATGTCCGGGGGCAATGCTAGGAAGAACGACGTCTCAGAGATCTGGCTGGCGTGAGCCGCCATGGCCCGACGCTTGGAGTCGAGGTGTGCGGAGACGTCGATCGCGGTGGTGATGCGCTCCGCTTCGACGCCAAGGGTGTCTATCTCTTCGCGTCGTTCGTCCAACTCGGGGAGCTCGAGCTCTTCGGCCGCCTCGGTCAGTCCACGAAGATGATCGCGGTTCACAGTCGCCATGAACACGCGTGGGGTGCCGGCCAGCTCGGCCGCCAGCAAGCCGACGCGATGGACCTGCACGTGGTCGGGATGCCCGTAGACGCCGCGCTCGTCGTAAGCGGTCAGGATGTCGGCTCTCTCGGCCCGCAACAGCACGGCGAGGCGTTCGGCGGCTTCCGTGACGTTCGCCTGCCAGAAACATTCCGGGTTGTCGTTGGTGGGCTCGCCCTTCATCCCCGAGTCGCGGTACCCGAGAAATTCACGGCGAGCGACGCCCAACGCCTGGCATGCGACGGTCAGCTCGTGCTCCCGGCGCTCGGTCAGCGTCTCGTTCGCAGCCAGGAAGCCGTCGGGAACCTCTCCGAGCTCACCGCGGGTGGCGGTCACGAGAACCACCCGGTGTCCCTGTGAGGCGAGAAGCGCCATGGTGCCACCGGTCGTGATCGCCTCGTCGTCGGGGTGAGCATGGAGGAAGACGGCTGTACTCATCGCCGGAAGGCTAGAAGCTTGCCGCTCAGACGAGGTGCCGCGAAGCCAAGGGTCGTTGCCGGCACTGGTCGATACCATCTATGGTATCCCACTCCAGTGGCTGCGCCGGAGCACTCGGGCGAAGCGGGCGAAACCTGTTCTCGCAGGCAAACCATGATGATCCGGCCGGTCATCTCAGCGAGCGCCGAGCTTGATCCCATCGCGCCGCGGTGACTGGCCCCGAAGTCGCCCCTAAGGACCGATCCGACGACGACTCCCGGCTGACACCCGCGTGGACGCGTCGGACGGACGGCCGGTTCCCGGCGGACGCGTGAGTGGCATGCAACGTGGTCTGGTCGAAGAGCCGACGTTCGCGGCGGTGTTGTTGCAGAGGAGTCGGTGACCCGGGCGAATTCAGAAGCCGCCGATAATGGATCTTATGTAAAGTTAGCCCAGATCGGACCGAACAAGCCCTGGCCGTTGATCCTCCCCCACGGAGTGAAGATCGGTGAGGGTGCCCACGACGTCTCGCTGGGGAACGAAGAGGACCGAGACATGACATAGAGGAAGCGCTTGGGCCTCAGCGCCAGCTCGAGGCGCCGGCTGAGGCTCTTAGCGACCTTGTGGAGCGGCCAGGGGCTCGAAGTCGACGACGAGCTCACTGTCGAGGGCCCGGGCGATGCGGTCGAGGCTGATGATGGTCGGCGAGACGCGGCCCTGCTCGAGGCGGGCGATCGAGGGCTGGCTGGTTCGGGCCCTCTTGGCCAGCTCGGCTTGGCTGAGCCCTGCGCGGTGTCTCGCGACGCGCACGGCGCTGCCGACCATGATGGCGGTGAGAGCGCGCTCGTATCGCGTGAAAGCATCGCCTCCGCTCGCCTGGCCGCGATGTCGCCGAGCCCCAGGGCCCTCGCGCGCGAGTCCCTGGACCGAGGGCGGCCGCGAAGGGGCCGGTGCCGGCCCCTTCGGCTTCGTCACGCCTGGTCTTGTCATGGCCTGCTCTCCCCCATGGCCGCTCGGAGGCGTGAGGCTGCGAGGGTAAAGAGATACCAAAGATGGAATATACCAGCTATGGGGTACTGACATAGCTGTTACACCCCAAGCGTAAACTGGGGGTATGAATAAAACCCCTGGTCAAGTGCCCAAGGTGGGCCAAATGCCTCAGGACCCGCAGAGCCTCCTGGAGGCGGTCCAGTACTTCTCGGACCCCGATCTGGCTCTGAACTTCGTTCGGCGGGCCGTGTGGCCCAACGGACAGCCTGTGTGCCCCTCCTGTGGCGGTACCAAACACTCGTTCCTCAAGTCTCGCCGTGTCTGGAAATGCAGCGCCAAGGGGTGCCGCCGCCAGTTCTCGGCCAAAGTCGGGACCGTCTTCGAGGACAGCCCACTCGGCTGGGACAAGTGGCTCCCCGCTGTGTGGCTCATTGCCAACAGCAAGAACAGCGTCTCGTCGCATGAGCTGGCGCGGGCACTCCACGTCACTCAGAAGACCGCGTGGTTCATGCTTCACCGCATTCGGGACGCTATGCAGACGGGCACCTTCCGCAAGCTCGACGGGGAAGTTGAAGCCGACGAGACGTACGTGGGACCGAGGCTCGCGAACGTTCACAAGAAGGTCCGCGAGGCCAAGGGCTACGGCCCTGGGAGCAAGAGCGCTCGGACGCCCGTGGTGGGTTTGGTCGAGCGTGGTGGAGAGGTGCGAGCAACGCTGGTCGAGGACGTGACGATGGGCACTCTGTTCCACAATGTCTTCGACAATGTCGAGGATGGAGCCACGCTCTACACCGACCAGCACCCGTCGTACTTCGGGCTGGAGGACTTCTACGCCCACAAGCGGATCGACCACAGCCGCGAGTACGTGAGCGGTCGTGTCCACATCAACACTCTTGAGAACTTCTGGTCCTTGCTCAAGCGCGCGCTCGCGGGCACGCAGACTCACGTCGATCCTGCCCACTTGCACCGCTACGTCACCGAGCGGTCGTTCGCCTACAACTACCGTGACCGTACCGACCTCGGCCGGATGCGGCTCGCGCTCAGCGGTGCTCCAGGTCGTCGTCTCACCTACACACAGTTGATCGGTCACGACTGATGGCCGCGGTGGACCTCCTCCGCTTCTTCCAGGGGAACCTGAGCAAGTTTGTGCAACAAGTCTTCGGTGACTGTGATGGACGAAGGCATTTCCGGTTCGGAGTAAGCTGGTTCGACTTTCATGGGAAGAGGCTCGTCCATTGTGTCTTCCGCCCACTTTGCCTCAACCTCTTTGCGCTTTGCCACAGCCT
>JBELAS010000041.1:0-8665 GCA_049508615.1 Acidimicrobiales bacterium | reverse complement strand
CGCCGCGCGTGCACGCTCGAAGGCGCCGGTGAGCTCGCCGACGACCCGTGCCAACGTACCGGCCCCGGTCTTCACAGGCGGTTCCTCGAAGCTGTCGTCCTCGTCGCCCTCCTCCACGAGTGCCGCGGCATCCTCCGCGGCGGTCGAGCTCTCGGCGTCGACTTCGCTGGCCGCTACGAGCTGGTCGATCTCCGACGTGTCGCCCGCGCCGCTCCGGCTCGCCACCCCCACGGCCATCCCGTCACCGCGGGCGACGAAACTCGCCACGCTCACGCGTCGGTCCCTTCGCGTGCCGTTCGTAGTGACGGTGTTCCGGGCAAAGCGGACGTCGGCTTCGCTCGAATCGAACACGATCACCACGCATCCCTCCGCACGCGACGCCGCAAGCGCCCGTTCGACCACCTCCTGAGGCGCCCGCAGACGCCCGTCTTGCATGCTCAGAGCCCGGCCTCGGCCCGGGTGTTCAACACGCGTACGCCGCGAAACAGCGCCGGGGGGCAACCGTGGCTCACGGGCGCCACTTGGCCGGGTTGGCCCTTTCCGCAGTTGAACGCCCCACCGAGCACGAACGTGGAGCTGCCCCCGACCGCCTCCATGGATCCCCAGAAGTCGGTAGTGCGCGCCTGGTAGGCGACGTCGCGAAGCTGCCCGGCCAGCCGGCCCTTCTCGATTAGGTAGTAACGCTGCCCGGTGAACTGGAAGTTGTAGCGCTGCATATCGATGGACCAGCTCTTGTCCCCCACCACGTAGATCCCGCGATCTACCCCGGACACCAGCTCCTCGGTGCTCGGGCCCTCCCCCGCAGCCGGCTGGAGCGAAACGTTCGCCATGCGCTGGATCGGCACGTGCATGGGCGAGTCGGCGAACGCGCAGCCGTTGGAGCGCCCGAGCCCGTTCTCCGCCGCCATTCGCCGGTCGAGCTGGTAGCCGACGAGCACGCCGTCGCGCACGATGTCGAACGACTGGGCTTCGACACCCTCGTCGTCGTAGCCGACGGTGGCGAGCCCGTGAGGCACGGTGCGGTCGCCGGTCACGTGCATGATCTCCGAGCCATAGCGCAAAGTGCCCAGCTGGTCGAAGGTGGCGAACGAGGTGCCCGCATAGGCCGCCTCGTAACCGAGCGCCCGATCGAGCTCGGTGGCATGGCCGATCGACTCGTGGATCGTGAGCCACAGGTTGGACGGGTCGATCACCAGGTCGTACGTGCCTGGTTCCACCGACGCAGAGCGCATCTTCTCGGCGAGCAGCTCAGGCACGCGAGCCAGCTCCTCGTCCCAGTCCCAATGCTGCCTCGGGACCGGCTGCTGCCTCGGGACCGGCTGCTGCCTCGGGACTGCCTGCTGCCTCGGGACTGCCTGCTGCCTCGGGACCGCCTGCCGACCTGCGGCCGCCCCCCCGTTGCCGGTCGCGTACTCCCAGCCTTGACCTGCGGGCGCGGCGATGCTTCGCATCGACTCGAAGGAGCCGGTCTCGGAGTCCACCGCGAACGCCTCGAAGACAGGGCGCAGGCGCACCCGACGCTGAGTGGTGACGGTGCCGGCGAGGTTGGCGAAGTGCTTGTCCTCCACCACCGCGAGCACCGCCGCCTCGGCGTGGTCGACCCCTGGGGCGGCGAGCAGGCGCCTGCTCCACTCCTCGAGCAGCGCGACCTTTTCCGCGAGGGACACCTCAGCCGGGTCGACCTCGTACGCCGAATTCCACGTGACCGGGCCGTGGACCGGTTCCTCGGCCAGCACCACGGGAAGCGCCAGCGCGCAGGACGTCGCCTCGGCGATCGCGCAGGCCTCGTCCGCCAGGCGGGCTGCCGCGTCGGACGTCAGCTCGACGGTGGCGGCGAAACCCAACGACCCCCGTCGCACGACGCGCAATCCCATGCCGAGCTCGATGTCGTCGACAGTGGTCTCCACCTTCCCGTCGCGTAGCGCCACGAGCTGGGAGCGGATTCTCTCCACCCGCAACTCAGCGTGGCTGACTCCCAGCTCCGTCGCCCGCGCTAACGCCGCGTCGCGAAGCCCTTCGAACGCCATCGTGGCGAAGCCCGGGTCCGGCGCGGGCGCGGATTTCACCGCTCTTCCGGGCGCCATCATCAACAGCCAAGAGCACGCGCGTACAAGAAAGCAATCAGGAGAGCATCCGCCTCACCGGCCCGGGCCTCAGCCGCCCGAGACATCCTGGACACGCTCGCGCCCTGCGGAGACGAATGGCATCATCGCCCGAAGCTCAGCGCCCACCTTCTCTATCGGGTGCGCGGCGCCCTGGGAGCGAAGCTCGGAGAAGCGCCTTCGTCCCGAGCGGTTCTCGGCGATCCACTCCTCGGCGAAGGCGCCCGAGCGAATGTCATCGAGGATACGGCGCATCGTCTCGCGCACGTGGTCGTCGATGACGCGCGGCCCGCGGGTCAAGTCCCCGTACTCGGCGGTGTCGGATATCGAGTACCGCATCCCGGCTATTCCCTGTTCGTACATGAGGTCCACTATGAGCTTCAGTTCGTGCAGGCACTCGAAGTAGGCCGACTCGGGCTGGTAGCCCGCTTCCACCAGAGTCTCGAAACCGGCCTGTACCAGCGAGGTCATGCCGCCGCAGAGCACCACCTGTTCGCCGAAGAGGTCGGTCTCGGTCTCCTCCTCGAATGTTGTGTCGAGCACTCCGGCACGTGTCGCGCCCAGCGCGTGCGCGTAGGAGAGCGCAAGGTCGTGTGCCTTGCCGGAGGCGTCCTGGGAAACCGCCACTAGCGACGGCACCCCGGCACCCTCGGTGAAGGTGCGCCGTACGAGGTGTCCGGGACCCTTCGGAGCCACCATCGCCACGTCCACTCCGGGGGGCGGCACGATCTGGCCGAAGCGGATGTTGAACCCGTGGGCAAAGAACAATGCATCCCCCGGGCGCAGTGCCGGAGCGATCTCGGCGTCGTAGACGGCCTTCTGCTCCGTGTCCGGCAGCAGCAACATGACGAGGTCCGCCTCGGCCGCCGCGCTTGCCACGGGCAGCACCCGCAGCCCCGCTGACTGCGCCTTCTTGGTCGACGCGGACCCCGAGCGAAGCCCGACCCGGACGTCCACCCCCGAGTCCGCCAGGTTCAGGGCGTGCGCGTGCCCTTGGGACCCGTAGCCGATGATCGCCACCTTGCGGCCCTGCACCAGGGCGGCGTCTGCGTCGGACTCGTAGTACAGCTTGGCCATCTCGGTACTTCCTCTCTTGTCGGTGGCAGCTCCACTCGATTTCTGGCAGCTTCGTTCGAACTTCACCGATTCCCGGCAGCTTCACCGATTCCCGGCAGCTTCACCGATTCCCGGCAGCTCAGCCCGTCTCGTCGCTCTCCCCGGTCGGCACCGCCCGCAGCCGGGCGGTCCGGCGCGCCAGCTTGGGGAGCGCCACCCGGCCCGTGCGCTGAAGCTCGGTGATACCGAAGGAACGGATCAACGATTCGAAGTCGTCGATCTTGCTCGGGGAACCGGCCAGCAGGACCGTCATCGCGTCGAGCCCGACGTCCACGATCGTGCCCTCGAAGACGCCGACGAGCTGAATGACCTGGCCCCGCTCGGCCGGCGTGGCGCGCACGGTAGCGAGCAGCAGCTCGCGCTCGGTGGCCTCCTCGGGGGCCAGCTCGGCTATCTCGACCACGTTCACCAACTTGTCGAGCTGGCGCATGACCTGCTCGAGGGGAGCGGACTCCACGTCCACCACGATCGTGATGCGGCTGAAGCGCTCGTCGGTGGGGGCGACCGCCAAGGAGTAGATGTTGAAACCACGGCGGCTGAACAGTCCCGACACCCGCGCCAGTACCCCGGCCTTGTTCTCCACCAGGGCCGAAACGATGTGGTGGCGTGTCGGCGCCTTCATCGGCCAACCTCCCTCATCGGCCACCCTCCCCTTCTGTCGGCCCCACGATGATGTCGTCGTTCGACGCCCCGGCGGGAACCATCGGGTACACCTTCTCGAATGCGTCAGTGCGGAAGTCGATGACCACGGGCCGGTCGTCGACGCCGTTGGCCTTCTCTATGGCGGGCGCGACCTCCTCGGGGCTTTCGACGCGGATCCCCACCGCCCCCATCGCCTCGGCCCACTTCACATAGTCGGGCAGGTCCGGCGAGAGGTACACCTCCGAGTAGCGCTCCTCGTAGAAGAGCTCCTGCCACTGGCGGACCATGCCGAGGTAGGCGTTGTTCAAGATGGCGATCTTCACGGGGATGCGTTCGGCCGAAGCGGTGACGAGCTCCTGGGCGGTCATCTGGAAGCAGCCGTCGCCGTCGATCGCCCACACCATCTTCCCCGGTCGGCCCACCTTCGCCCCGATGGCGGCCGGCACGGCGAACCCCATGGTCCCGGCTCCACCGGAGTTGACCCAAGTGTAGGGATAGTCGAAGCGCCAGTACTGAGATGCCCACATCTGGTGCTGGCCCACCCCGGCGACGACGATCGTGTCGTCGGGGGTCATGTCCCGAAGCGTCTCGACGACGTACTGGGGCTTCAGCGCCCCGCCCTCCTCCTGGCGGTAGGCGAGAGGGAACTGCTCCTGCCACGCGTGGATCTGCGCCATCCACGGCCCGAGGTCGGGACGAGCCGACGCGGGGCTGTCAGGCGCGGCACCGGCACCGGTCGAGCCCTCCGCCCCGGCACCTGCCCCCCTGGTCGACTCGGAGAGCCCGAGCGCTCCGAGCGACCGCAGAAGCTCTCCTATCACGATCCGGGCGTCCCCTATTATCTGGACCTCCACCTGGCGCACCTTTCCCACCTCCGCGGGGTCCACGTCGACGTGGATCACCTTCGCCCCGGGGGCGAACGCGTCGATCTTCCCGGTCACCCGGTCGTCGAAGCGAGCCCCTAGGGCCACGAGCAGGTCGGCGCGTTGCATGGCGGTGACCGCCGTGTAGTTGCCATGCATCCCGGGCATGCCGAGCGCGAGCGGGTGCGAGTCGGGAAAGGCTCCGCGCGCCATCAACGTGGTGACGACCGGGATCCCGGTGCGCTCGGCGAGCTCCCTGAGCTCATCCGCGGCGCGCGCCTTCAGGATCCCGCCGCCCGCGTAGATGACGGGTCGGCTTGCGGAAAGGATCAGCTTCGCCGCCTCACGCACCGCACGGGGATCACCTTCGGTCGCGGGGTGGTATCCGGGAAGGTCGAGCTCGGCCACGGACGACGGCCAGTACCAGCCCATCTGCGCGTTGGACACGTCCTTCGGCACATCGACCAGCACCGGCCCGGGCCGACCGGTGGTCGCCACCTCGAAGGCCTCGGCAACGACCCGCGGGATGTCCTGGGCGTCGGTGATCAGCCAGTTGTGCTTCGTGATGTCCATCGTCACGCCAGTGATCGGGCACTCCTGGAAGGCGTCGGTGCCGATCGACCCGGTGGGCACCTGGCCGGTGATGACCACGATCGGTATCGAATCCATCGCGGCGTCTGCGAGAGGGGTGACGATGTTCGTGGCACCGGGCCCCGAGGTGACCATCGCCACACCCGGACGTCCGGTCACGTGCGCGTAGCCCTCTGCCATGTGCCCCGCTCCTTGCTCGTGACGCACGAGGATGTGGCGGATCGGCGAATCGAGGATCGGGTCGTAGACGGGGAGGATCGCTCCGCCGGGCAGGCCGAAGATGACCTCCACGTCCTTCATCTCGAGGCTCTTGATGAGGGCCTGGGCCCCGGTCATTCGCATTGTTCGTGTCCTTCTCGTCGATGTCATTGACGGATGTCCTCGCTGGTCTGCGATCGAGCTCTCAGAACGTGCCTTCATCGGTGATCCTTGAGGGTTGTTGGTCGTGAGGTGGTTGTTGGTCGTCAGTGGCGAAATCTCGTCGGAAATTGAAACGACCTCCCGGTTGGGAGGTCGTGAGGCGCACGGAGCCGTGGCGCGGCAACGTGCGCTAGGTCACTACTACGAGGGTGAAGATCGTGGTGGGCTCGCGCATTGCCAAACAGTCTGCCACGCCCACGGCTCAAAGGCAAGAGCACGGCTGATTGGCAGGAGCCGAGAGGACCGCACGTCGGAAGAGCCGACAGCACCGCCCATGGGTACGTGGGTCCTCAGGCCGCCGAGCGCGGCGGCAAGGGCCTGGTTACACTGCGCGGGCTCAGTAGGGAACGGAGGCCGGACCACTTGGCCCGGCCGAGTCAAGTGCGGGCAACGCGGAAGATCACCGTGCAGCCCGCACGGCGCAAGACAAGGAGAAATGCACGTGCCCGAGTTCACTTCTTACCCCGCCGGTACCCCGTCGTGGGTCGATGTGGCCAGCCCCGATCCGACCGCTTCGAATGCCTTCTACGGAGCCCTCTTCGGCTGGGAGGCCGAAGACCTGGGGCCCGATGCCGGCCATTACGTCTTGTTCCGCAAGCAGGGCAAGATGGTGGCTGGCGGCGGCCCGACCATGATGGAAGGCCAGCCCACCGCCTGGACCACCTACGTAGGGGTCGACGACGCGGACGCCACCGTCGACCGGGCGAGGAAGGCGGGCGCCACCGTCTTCGTGGAGCCAATGGACGTGATGGAGGCGGGACGCATGGCGGTATTCGCCGATCCGACGGGCGCGGCTCTCGGCATCTGGCAACCGAAGGACCACAAGGGCGCCGAGCTCGCCAACGAGCCGGGGGCCTTCGTGTGGAACGAGCTACAGACCCGCGACGTCCCTGCGGCCAAGTCCTTCTACACGGACGTGTTCGGTTGGCAGCCGAACGACATGGACATGGGAGGCTCGACGTACACGGAGTGGAAGCTTGGCGACCGGCCGGCGGCCGGGATGATGCCGATGCCCGCGATGGTGCCGGCTGAGGTTCGGGCGCACTGGCTCGTGTACTTCGGCGTGGACGACTGCGACGCCACGGTCGCGAAGGCCACCGGACTCGGGGCCACCACCTTGGTCCCGGCAACCGACATCCCACCTGGACGCTTCGGCGTGCTCAGCGATCCAGCGGGAGCTGCGTTCGCGGTCATCGAGACCAACCCCCCGAGCTGACAGGAGCTCGGTTCAGGGTTCGGTCACCGCTCCGCGCTCGGCACCGGTCACGAGGCGCGCGTACTTGGCGAGCACACCCGTCGTGTAGCGGGGCTCAGGGACCTTCCACGACCGGCGACGTCCGGCGAGCTCGGCTTCGTCGATCTGCACGTCGATGCGCTTGGCAGGCACGTCGATCACGATGCGGTCGCCGTCCGCCACGAGCGCGATCGGCCCTGCGTCGACGGCCTCGGGGGCCACATGGCCGACGCACAGACCGTGCGTGCCGCCCGAGAAGCGCCCGTCGGTCACGAGCGCACAGTCAGCGCCGTGCCCCGCGCCCTTCATGGCGCCTGTCACCGCGAGCATCTCGCGCATGCCGGGCCCGCCCTTGGGACCTTCGTATCGGATGACGACCACGGTGCCCGGCTCGATGTTGCCTGCCAGGATCGCATCGAGCGCGCCTTGCTCGCCGTCGAAGACGCGAGCGGCGCCTTCGAAGCGCTCTTCGTCGAGCCCGGCCACCTTCACCACCGAACCGTTCGGGGCAAGCGATCCCTTGAGCACGACGATCCCACCCCCGGCGTGGATCGGGTCCGACAGCCTGTGCACCACCTCGCCGTCTGGAACCGGGGGATCGATCGAGGCGAGGTTCTCGGCGACGCTTCTCCCGCTCACCGTCAGGCAGTCGCCGTGGACGAGCCCCGCTTCGAGGAGCTCTCGCATGACGACCGGTATACCCCCCACCCGGTCGATGTCGGTCATGTGGTAGCGGCCGTGGGGCTTGGTGTCGGCGATGTGAGGAACCCTGGCCGCGACACGGTTGAAATCGTCGAGGGACAACTCGACCCGCGCCTCATGGGCTATCGCCAACAGGTGCAGCACCGCGTTGGTGGAGCCGCCGAGAGCCATGACGACCGCAATCGCGTTCTCGAAGGCCTCACGTGTCAGGATCTGACGCGGCCGGGTTCCTGAGCTCAGCAGCTCCACCACGGCGCGACCAGACTCCTGGGCGAACCCGTCACGCCGCCCGTCGACGGCAGCGGGCGATGCCGAGCCCGGAAGCGACATGCCCAAGGCCTCCGCCACGGAGGCCATCGTGTTGGCGGTGAACATGCCCGCGCAGGACCCTGCGCCGGGGCACGCGTTGTGCTCGATCAGCGAGAGCTCCGCGTCGGAGAGAGCCCCCGAAGCATGCGCGCCCACCGCCTCGAAGACGCTCACTATGTCGAGGGACTGATCCCCCAGGTGACCCGGGAGAATGGTGCCTCCGTAGAGGAATACCGAGGGCAGGTTCAGCCGGGCGGCGGCCATGAGCATGCCCGGGAGCGACTTGTCACAGCCGGCGAGGGTGACCATCGCGTCGAAACGCTCGGCGTGCATCATCGTCTCGATCGAGTCGCAGATCACCTCGCGCGAGACGAGCGAAGCACGCATTCCCTCGTGGCCCATCGAGATGCCGTCGGACACGGCGATGGTGACGAACTCGATCGGATATCCCCCGGACTCGAAGACCCCCTCCTTGGCGCGCTCGGCCAAGCGGTCCAAGGGCAGGTTGCAGGGGGTGACCTCGTTCCACGACGAGGCCACTGCCACCTGAGGCTTGCCCCAGTCGTCGTCGGTCATCCCGACCGCGCGCAGCATGGCACGCGCCGGGGCCCGGGTGGCACCGTCGGTCACTTCCCAGCTGCGGATCTTCATCCCGTGCGGGCCCGGTACACCCTCAGAAGCGCTGC
>JBELAS010000040.1:0-8792 GCA_049508615.1 Acidimicrobiales bacterium | reverse complement strand
CAGCATCATCCCGACGAGACCGCCAAGGACCACCCGGGGCAGGCGGATCTCCCAGACGATGTCCGAATCCACTCGAGAGACATGGAAGTGGTGATGGAGGAAGGGCAGATGGGAGGCCAAGGCGTTCAACACCGTAGAAAGGGGAAGGTTCGCCGGCCCGACCGAGACCCCGAGGAGTCCTGCGCCCGCCAGGGCCGCGAGCGCGACGAAGATGGGCAAGCGGACCGAGGGTCCGCTCATGTGGATCGTCGTGAGAGGCGGTCCGAGTCCGACCCCAGGGTCCTTCGCGATCCCCGGGTCCGGCGCGGCGCCCGGATCCGTCGCGGTCGCTGTCGGAGGAAGCGTTGCGGCGCGGTCCCCGGTGAGGTTGCTCACAGCCGCTCGCAGTGCCCGTAGGCGGCGTTCAGTGCGCTGGCCCCCGGCTCCGATAGGACCGGCACCCCCACGGCGGCGAGCTCAGGGGTGAGCACTGTCGAGTCCTCTGCAAATGGTCGTGTGAGCGCGCACGACTGGGTGTGGTGCATCGTTCAACCTCCACTGGCCCGGCTCAGGACCCCCGTGCCCGCTGCTGCACCACCGATGAAGGCGCTCAACGAACCGCCCTTTCTCCGAGGACAGGTCTCGTCGGTGCAGGTCAGGCGTCCGGGCTTGCCCTTTCGGGCATCACCGTTGCGGGACAGCGCCGGGATCTCACCGGTCTTCGCTGGGCCTGCACCACCCCGGCCGGCGGCCAAGGCGCCAGCAGGCTAGCGCTTCGGGCGCCGATGGCGCCACAGGAAAGAGCAAGCTTGGACCGGTCAGCCGCGGCGTGCGATGCCCTGACGACGTCGCTCGTCGCTGAAGAGCCCACCGTTCGCTGCTCGGTCGGGAACCGCCCATCGGCCCTCGTCGCTCGCATCGCGCTGCTCCGGATCAGGGCCGAGCGCCCAGGACCTGCGCCAGGGTGATGCGGCCGGGCCGCGCGGCGAGATCGTCGTACCCGACGTGGCGCGTCGGCGCGCGCTCCAGAAGTCGGTGCGGCTCTCGTCTGCCAAGGCGGCGAGCGCCTCTTCGATTCGGGCCCCGAGACGCCGGGCGTCCTCGCCGGCCTCGGGGGACATCGGTGTGCCGAAAGTGACCCGGGTGGGGCTTCTGTGCAGGCGGCGGCCGTCGCGGGGCAGTATCCGGAAGGTGCCCTCTATGTGCACCGGTACCACCGCGGAGCCGGTGCGTGCCGCGAGGTACGCCGCGCCTCCACGAAACGGCTGGAACCAACCATCGGGAGAGCGGCCGCCCTCGGGGTAGATGACCAGGTTCCATCCGCTCTCGATGAGCTCAGCCGCCAGGTCGGCCGAGCGGCGGTTCACACGTTGACGCTCTATGGGTATGGCCGCGAGGGCGAGAGCCCATACGTGTGCTTTCCACCGGCGGTCGAAGAAATGGTCTGCGGCCGCGGCGACGACCGTGTGGTGCCGAAAGCGTGCCGGCAGCACAGACAGCAGCAACGGGGTGTCGACGTGACTGGTGTGGTTGGCCACGAAGATCGCAGGAGGTTCCACGAACCCGAGCATCTCGGCTCCGCGAACCTCCGGTGAGGCGACCAGGTGTGCCACGGGGCGCGTCAGGGTGTCGAGCACGATCGCTCGCAAGAGGCGGGCCGGGTAGCGCCGGGCCCACTCTGTCGTGTAGTCGACGCCGAGCCGACGCTCGGGAGCAGGACGGGGGAGGGTCTCGGGCCAGCTCGGCGCCGACCACGGGAACGCTCGGTCCTCAGAGGCTGTCATCCTGCGCATGATCGATGTAAGTGACATCAGCTGACCTGCGTTGCAAAGCGCTGCATGACGTCGATGTCCACAGATTTCACCTCGCGTTCGAGGCGCAATGCCACGGGTGAGAGCGAGGGTCCCATCAGCTGACCTGTGCCATGAGGAGAGGTGGGGCATGCATGTGCGTGACCGAGGGGTCTGAGCCCACGACGTCGGAGGCCATCTCTAGGGCGTCGGCCATGGACGAAGCGGGTTTGAAACCGAGGCGCCTCACCGCTGCGGGCTCCCCGCCCACCACGATCACCGCGGCCAAATGCTCGAGGGCGTGCGCGCACCAGTACCACATGTAGAAGGGGTGAACGCCGTGGTAGGCGTGGCCGGTGCGGTAGAGGTGGACGTACCAGGGATCGGTGGCGAACGCCTCCTCGTACTTGCCGATCTCCGCCGGGTCAGAGGTCTCCGAGAGCACCTGCTCGAAGAAGTCGATGTAGCTAGGGTGGTGTCCCGAGTGGAACGCCCACGGGGTGGGGTGGCTCATTATCACCACACCTCCCTCGCGAACCAGAGGTTTTCCCTTGTAGAGATTGAAGAAATAGCCGAGACCGAGACAGGCGACGAGTATCGGGTTCATGATCGAGTTGACGTTGTAGGGGCAGATATAGGGAAGCCCCATCGTGAGCACGTCGGCCTGACCCTCGATCTCGACGAGCTGTTGGGCGTAGACGTTCTCGGTCGTGCGCTCATGCACCGCCTCGACCTCGCCTGACTGCACCGAAGTCATGCGATGGGGGGCCTTGACGCTCTGAAGGATGGACCTGGCGATACGGTTCGGAACACGCGCCAGCGCCTTCGACGAAGTCAGGAAGGCGGCGCGATCGGCAACGGTCCACTCCCACTCGCGTCTTTGGAGGAACCTGAACTGCTCGGGGAACGTGTCGGTGTTCAACGTGGTCTCGATCTGGAACACTTTCACGCCACTTTCTGAGATCAGCCGGCCCATGCGCCAGTTCGAGGAATGCAGCTCGGAGTGGTGTTGGTCCATGAACGAGTGACTCTGAGCCATGGTGCGCGCGTTGTGATGATGTCGAAGGCTGCGGTAGCTGGCCAGTCCCGTAGCTACCGACTTGTGACCGCCGTCCATGGCTACCAGGTTGATGTTGACGTACACGAGGAGATCGGACTCCGCGGCGCGCCGGTTGATCTCGACGTCCTCTCCCAGGTCGGTGACCCCCAGGTGCACGAGGTTGCTCGGGTCCTCGGCATCATGCTGGAGAAGAAGGTCGTGGGGTGCGAAGGCGTCGTAGATGCGATCACCGAGCGCGTGGCGCAGTTCGGACTCGGTCATGCGTCGGTGAAGCGACAGCGCCGCTATCAGCACGACGTCGTCCACACCGGCCTCGGCCGCTATGTCCAGAACCTGCTCGATCACCAGCTGCCGGTTGTCGGGACGGCGCATCGGAGGAAGCGGCAACGACACGTCGTCGAAGGCGATCACCAGGCGCATCCCCGGGCGCAACAGTGCCCGCAGCGGATCGGAGCCACCGAGGGGATGCTCGAGCGCGTGGCGGATAGCGCTCACGGGGTCGGCAAGCGGGTCGAGGGCCTCGGGCGCGTAGAGCACGCGGCTGCCCACAGGCAGGTGTTCCAGGCGGAAACCCTCGCCGTGCCAGAAGAGGGTGGGGGGTGTCGAGTGGTCGACCTCGAGGACGAATCCGGGCCTCGGGCTCATGGTGTCGATCCGCTCTGTGCGTCGTGTGAGGTGCCTGCGTCGTGCGAGGTGGTAGCAGTCGGTACGTCGTGGGCGGTTCGTGTGGCGCGTGCGGTGCGCTCGGCACTCGAGGCGCCACGCTCGGGGCCCAAGTCGAACACGACCTTCACGGCGCCGCGCCGCCCGGCGGTTCCGGCGTGCGCGACCGCCTCCTCGAAGCGATCGAGCGGGTATCGCGCTGAGACCAGACGGCCGAGGCGGCAGCTGGCCACCATCTCCATGGCCAGGTCGAAGGTTCGCCTGGAACTGCCGCTCACCTCCTCGGTACCGTACGCGTAAGCGCTGGTGAGCGTCACCTCGCGGTGCCAGAGCGACGCAAGGTCGACGCGGACGTTACCGGGCATGCCGCCCAGCACCACCCGGCCACGCGGGCGCACAATCGAAAGAGCCTCGGTGAGCGACTCGGGGTTCCCCACGCAGTCGACCACCACGTCCGCACCGCCCGTCAGCTGGTGGGAGTGCTCGGAGACTGCGAGCGATCGCGACTGGCGCCGTACCGCCCGCCCTAGCTGCGCCGGCGGCAGCGCCGCGTCGGCGCCGAGCTCTTCCGCCAGGCGCCGCTGGTGTGTGTGCTTGGCGCCGACGAAAATAGCTCCGGGCTCGGTCAGCGAGCGCAGCGCGGCCACGGTGGTGAGCCCAAGGGTGCCCGCACCCAGCACCGCCACGGTGTCTCCGGGGTTCACTTCGGCGCGCGTCGCTGCGTGGACCGCGCAGGCGGTGGGTTCGACCATCACGGCGTCCTCGTCGCTTAACTCGTCGGGGACCGCGTGCAGCTGGGTCTCGTGGGCCACCAGACCGGCGGTCGACCAGCCGCCGCCTGTGTCGGTGCAGTAGCCGATCTGCAACCCCGGGGAGATGTGTCCGAAGGCGACGCGCTCACAGCCTCCGATTCGGCCTGTAGCGCACGCCGGGCAAGGAGGGTCGATGCCGCGCGGAATGCACCCGATGACCGACTCGACCACCACGCGAGTTCCCGGGGGGAGAGCGGTGCGGGTGGTCGCGCCGTTGCCGGCGAAGGACTCCTTGACCGTCCCCACGATCTCGTGGCCGGGCACGAACGGGAAGCTCACGAGGTCCTCGAAGTAGCGGGAGCTGCGCCCGTCGAGCGTGGCCAGGTCGGACCCGCAGATCCCGGCCAGGCGGGGTCGAACCCGGTGCCAGCCCGGCCCCGGCAGAGCCGGTGCCTCGAGCTCGGTCAAGCGAAGTGGACCGATGCTTATCCCCTTGCCGGACCCGACGAGACTCGACGCGACGCGTGACGCGGCGAAACGCGCGAGGTTGCGCTCGAAGACGAGAGCTTTCATCGGGGCGATCCGAGCTTCTCGGACCGGGATCGTGGGGAGGGTCCTGCCAGTTGGGGGCGTGGCGCGTCATGCCCGGCGCGCGTGCGCCTCTCGATGCCTGGCGCAGGCACGCGCTTCGCGGCGTCCGAGGACCGGCCTGCGCCCAGCTCTTCGAGCGCACTCTCGATGCGAGCCCACCAGCGCGACACGCTGTGGTCGACGGGCCCCAACGGAAGCAGAGGCCTCGCCGCACCCCCGGCCTTGTCCCACTGTTCGGTGTGCCAGCCCCGTTTGCGGGCAATGGCCGCCAGGCGGGCCTCGGGGTTCACAGCCACGGGGAAGCCCACGCACTCGAGCAGAGGCAAGTCCGAGGCCGAGTCGGCATAGGCGACCGACTCGGAGAGTTCGAGGCCCTCCTGGTCGGCGTATTCGGCCAGGACGAGAGCGCGCGCCTCACCCGTCGGGGGGAGGCGCTCGAGGCGTCCGGTGAAGCGTCCGTCGCCATCGACTCCCAAGGCCGCACACACCACCTCGTCGAAGAGAGGGCGAAGCGGCTCGACCACGAAGTCGAGCGCGCCGGTTATAAGCACGGTGCGGTGCCCGAGCTCACGATGTGCCCGCACGCGCGTGATGCCGGCCGGGAAGGACTTCGTGAGCAACAAGTGGTGGAACAACTCGACCGAATCCTCTCGCAGCAGGGCTGCAGGGGCGCCTTCGTAGCGACGGTAGAAACTGCGAAGGAAGTCACCTCTGTCGCGTCGGTCGAGGGCGAGCAAGCGCGGCGCCTCGCGTAAGATCCGCGCGCTGAGCGCGGCGCGCTCGCCGATCGGCAGGTGGCGTCCTGCGAGCCACACGTAGGACTCGACGACGTTAGAGGCGACGAGCGTGTTCTCGAGGTCGAATGCCGCCATGTGCCGCTCCGACGACAAGATGGCGCGCCTCGCGCGTTCGGAACGGCTGGGTGTGGTCGAGCGCGCCGGGGTGGATCGCACACGGGCATGCTCGACGATCGACGGGAGGTGGATGTCGCTGAGGTAGCGTTGCCAGTCGATCACCGCCGGGTCGAAGCAGAAGTTACGGCGGTCCTCGGAGGAGAGGCGCTCCCACAGTGCCAAGAGGTGATCGACCCGAAAGCGTGCTTCGGTCTCGGCGTACGCGCCATACAGTTCTACATAGCCGAGCGCTCGCTCCGCCTGCGAGCGCCGCTCTTCGACTCGTGCTGCTAGCTCCGCGCGCTCACCACGTACCGGAAGGGAGCCCAACATGCGTTCCAGCAGCGACAACACAGCGGTTGCCCGCTGGAGCTGGCGCTGGACGCGGCCGTGTCCGGCGAAGGACCAGTCGGGGACCACGATCGGTTGGCCGTCTGAGTCGTAGAGCGGGTGCGCGGTGAACCAGGACTGGACGAGCTCTTGGAGCTGGCCGTAGCGAAGCGGGTTCTGCACGCTGGAGGCGACGTGATAGACGCTCGGTCCCGCCGGGTCGGGCCCCGCTGCGGCAACGGCCACTATGGCCGCTACGACGAGGTCCACCGGGATCACGTCCACGACCCCTTCGGGAATGCCGGGGAAATCCTTCAGCAGGCCCCGGGCGTAGGAGATGATGATCGGCTCCGCCATGCGAAAGCCGCGGATCCAACCAGGGCGCGGCTCGACGAGCGTCGACTCGATGATCGAAGGTCGCACCACCGTGGTCGGCACCTCGGGGTGGGTGGTGACGAGCAGGCGCTCACCCAGGGCCTTCGTGAACGCGTAGGCATCGGGCCAGCCGAGCGACTGCGAGCGGGCTCGTCCGGCTTCGACGAGCTGGTCTCGTACCCACTCGTCGCGCAGCTTCTCGGCGCGCTCGGCGAGGAGATGGGTACCCGCTGAGCCGAGCTCGGCGCGGGCGGCCTTGGTGAAGTGCTTCAGGGGTGCGGGTCGCCGAGACTCGGCTTCGAGGTCCGCCCGCAGCCGTCGGGCGAAATCCACCTCGGCGTCGATGTCGACCTGCGTGGTGACCGTGGTGTGGGTACGCGTCCTGGCGCCCGAGCGCTCAGCGTCGGTGGAGAGCGTCTCAGTGGCGTCACCTTGGTGCATGCCCGCCACGTACGCCGTCGAGACTGTGACGAGGTGCGTGGGCGGCCGCTTGGGTTGCTCCGCCCGCTTCGACCCCGCAGCCTCTTTGATTGCGGCTGCGACGCGTGAGGGACCCAGGAGGTTGACCTCGACAGTGGTGTCGAGGGGGGCGTCGAAGGCGACCGTGGCGGCGCAATGCACGACCACGTCACATGTTGCGAGCAGGCGGCGCCCCTCGTCATCGAGGCCCAGGCCATCTGTGCCCACGTCGCCGGTGATCACTACCAACCGCCGTTGAGCTACTTCGTCGAAGGTGTCGCCGAGCTCGGCGCGTAGCCGGTCGAAGCAGTCGTTGCGCAAGATCTCGCGCTGGGCGCGTGCCGCCGCGGATGCTCGCCGTCCCGGGCGAACGAGGACCGCCACCGAGCAGTCGGGGACGCTTCGGAGCAGGCGCTCGACCAGGGCGGTTCCGAGGAAACCCGTCGCCCCGGTCACCAGGATGCGCTGTCCCGCCAGGGCCGAGGCGAGCGGAGGCAGCTGGTGCGCGCGGGGGCGCAGCTCGGTCTCCTCGGGCACATGGGCCGTATCGGGATCGCCATCGGGCACGTGGGCCACCTCGGGCACGGTATTTGTCTACCATATGGTAGATGACAGGTCGACCAGTGGTCGAAGAGTGGCGGTGAGCCGTACGGTGACCCCGACTATCTCCGGGGCCGACCGGCGGCCCCCCGCAAGCGCGCCGGACGAACTTGTCGCTTCGGCCGGATCCAGTGGGCGTGCGGGCACTTCGGCGGTGAAACGACGCCCGCGTGGGGCCACCGGCGATCGCATTCTCGACACCGCGCTCGAATCCTTCGGGTCGCGCGGGTACGAAGCCACCTCGCTCGACGCACTGGCCGAGGTGCTGGGGCTGCGAAAGCAGTCCATCCTGTACTGGTTCCCCTCGAAGGAAGCCCTGCTCGAGGCGCTCATCGATCGCTCGGCAGCCGAGCTCGCCGAGGCCCTCGAGGATTCGCTGGCACGCGCGGGCAGCGGCTGGTCACGGGTGGAGGCCGTGGTCCGCTCGGTGTTCCGCGTGGCCGCGCGGCGGCCTGAGCTGCTCGGTCTCGTGCGCGAGGTCGGGAGGCTCGGCCCGCCGGCCGCCACCCGGCTGATGCTGGCGCTGGAGCCGCTCGTTGCCCGAGCCGCGGCGTTCCTCGAGGCGGAGATGGACTCGGGACATGTGCGCAGGCACGAGCCGCGCCTGTTGCTCCTCGCCATCTATTCCACGGTGGTCGGCATGGTCACCGAGGTGGAGGTGCTACGAGCGCTGGGGGAGGAGCCCACGGCGCGCTCGCTCGTCCGGCGCCGCCAGGAGATCCTTCACCTGCTTCGCTCAGCCCTGCTCGTCGACGGCGTAAACCAGCGGATCGGAGCCGCGTGACGGCTGAACTCGCTCCTCAGGAGGGGGCGGTCGGCCGCGGACGAGTGGGCTTCGGGGGGGTGTAGCGCTTCGACGGGGGTGGTCCTGTGGGCTCGGGCTTCTTTCTCCCTCTTCCTCTGTCGCGTGGCGCGGCCTTGCGTGCACTTGCACGTTGCCGGGCATCCGACGCTCCGGCGCGCCCCGCTGCTCTCGGGCCGTCAGCCGGCCTACCGCGCGTACCGCCTCGGGCGGTGAGCACTTTCTGGTAGCGGAACACCCTCCAGATCATCCAACCCCCAAGTCCCCAGAAGAGGAGGGCGAAGGGGAACCCCTCTGCGGTGCCGAGGAGCAGAAGGGCGAACGCGACGAGCGAGCGTCGCCGGCTTAGCGCGGTGAGCATGACGACGCCGCTCAGCACGACGCGAGCGACTCCGTAGAGCTCGGTGATGCTGTTTGCGACGTGGCCCTTGTGGTGCAACGGCGGGTTGTAGTGGATGGCGGCGACGGTGAGCACGATGCCTGCCGCAGCTCCAAGTG
>JBELAS010000004.1:0-16727 GCA_049508615.1 Acidimicrobiales bacterium | reverse complement strand
TGCTCGCGTCCATTTGTCGGGTGGTGTAGGCATCGGCGGCGTCCTGGAGCCTCCGAACGCGGCACCGGTGATCGTAGGTGACGACGCACTGATCGGCAGCCGTTGCATGGTGACCCAGGGTGCTCGGGTCGGGGAAGGGGCGGTGCTCGGTGAGGGAGTCATCCTGAACCCAGGCATCCCTGTGATCGACTCCGACACCGGCGAAGAGATAGCACGGGGTGTGATCCCGCCATGGAGCGTCGCCGTGAGCGCCGCGCGCCGTCGGGACTTCCCGGGAGGCGAGTTCTTCCTCCCTTGCGTCCTGGTGATCAGGTGGCTCGAACCTGGTCAGCGCCACAGGGAGCTCGAGGCGGTGCTACGTGACCACGGCGTCGTCACGTGATACACGGATGTCTCGGCCCAGAACCTGCTCGGGCAGGATGGTGACTGGGCCGGCGGCGTCCGAGCCGTCGCCGGTGCCCGTGCTTGCGGTGCCGGCTCACTGCGCCCGATCGGCCCTGTTCGCAGTGCTTGTCGATTCCTCGGTGCGGTTGTGAGCGATCTCCTGGCAAGGGCCTTCGAGCTCGTCGGGGTCGCATCGGTCAGCCGCGCCGAGGCCGAGCTGGCAACAGTTGTCGAAGAAGAGCTACGGCGCAGCCCCGAGATGATGGTCGAGCGTGTCGGCGACAACGTGGTCGCCAGTTCCTCCTTCGGTCGGCAGCGCCGAGTGATCCTGGCCGGCCACCTCGACACGGTCCCTCCCTTCGGCGACCGGGCACCGCGGATGGAGGATGGCACACTGTGGGGTCTCGGGGCAGTGGACATGAAAGGCGGTCTCGCCGTGATGCTCGATCTTGCCGCCGGGCTCGGGCGCACGGCCGTGGACGTCACCTTCGTCTTCTACGCCTGCGAGGAGATCGAGCGCAGCGCCAGTGGGTTGGGCAGGCTCGTTCGGGAGCGCCCAGAGTTGCTCGAGGCCGACGTCGCTGTCCTTGCTGAGCCCACCGCCTGTGTCGTGGAGGCGGGTTGCGAGGGCACCATGCGTGCGCTGGTCACGGTCGTGGGTCGGCGCGCACACAGCGCCAGGCCGCAGATGGGCGTCAACGCCGTGCACCGCCTGGAGCCTTTGTTGCGCACCCTGGCGGAGTACGAGCCGAGAGAGCTCCTTCTCGACGGTTGTAGGTACACCGAGCAATTGCAGGGCGTGGGGGTCTCCGGTGGGGTCGCTGGAAACGTAGTGCCCGACCGGGCGAGCGTGACCGTGAACTTCCGCTTCGCTCCCGATCGTGACATCTCCGCGGCTGAGGCCGAGCTGCGCAGGCTGCTCGCCGGCGGGTTGGACGAGGCTTACGGCGACAGCCTGGAGATCCTCGACGCGGCGCCCGGAGCCCCCCCGGCTCTGGATCATCACCTGCTTGCCCGGTTGGTGGTGGCCACCGAGCAAGCGCCGCGGGCCAAGGCGGGATGGACCGATGTAGCGACCTTCTCTCGGCTCGGGGTACCGGCCGTCAATTTCGGACCAGGTGACCCGTCGCTGGCCCACACTCCTGACGAGCACGTCTCTGGAGCCGAGCTCACACGGGCACGCGACGTGTTGAGCCGCTTCCTGTCAGGTACCTGAGCGGACCCCGACTCTCGAGCTCCCGGGCGGATTCGAAGAAGTTGCCGGATCGGTCCGTCCGCGGTGCTTCCTAGAACGGTCAAAGGCGACGAAGGACGGTCACGACCCTTCCGTAGATGGTCACGTCCGCTGGGTCGAACTCCATTGGCGAGAGTGCCGGGTTCGCAGGGGTGAGCACGATCTTGCCGCGACGGCGCGTGAAGGTCTTCACTGTCGCCTCGTCCTCGGGGATCCCGGCCACCACCACGTCGCCGTTCTCGGCATCGGGCTGCTGTCGGACCACCACGAAGTCGCCGCCGAAGATTCCCGCTTCGATCATCGAGTCGCCCCGGACCCTGAGCATGAACAAAGTACCCGTGCCGGTGAAGTCTTCGGGCAGAGGCAGCAGCTCCTCGACGTTCTCACTGGCCAGCACCCCGGTTCCCGCGGCGACATCGCCTACCAGCGGAACATGTCGGGCCGGCCTCGCTGCCATGGCCGCCTTGGACGAGGGGTCGTAACGCACCTCGATTGCCCGGGGCTTGGTGGGGTCACGCCGCAGGAAACCCTCGCGCTGGAGGAGGGCCAGATGCGCATGGACGGTCGAGGAGGACGCCAGGCCCACCGCCTCCCCGATCTCGCGCACCGACGGGGGGTAGCCCCTTTCGCGCAGGCTCCGGGCTATGTACTCCAAGATGTCCTGCCGCTTGCCTGTGAGCGCCTCGGCCATGTCTTCCTCGCTGGGCCCTCGGGTTCGTCCCCTCGGGCGTCAATCTGGCGGTTGCCATCTCAGGCCCGCCTGCCGTTGTCCAGTCCCGGTTCCTCCACAAGGGACTGCCCGAACACCAGTTCGTCCATCGTAGCTCCTGGAAGCCAGCAAAGGCAAACATCTGTTCGCCGTCGAGCCGAACGCCCGGGCACGCCGTCGAGCCGAACGCCCGGGCCCTGATCTGCGTGGCACCGCTGCGATCGCCGCTACGGTCTGGGACCGCCCGGGGGTTACACCTGGATGAGACCCTGTGGGACATGGCAATCGACCTGCGCGCCCGTCGGCAAGCGCCGGGTGGTCCGAGGGGGGCCTTCGAACGACGCGTAGCCCTTGACACGAACACGTGTTCGTGTTCAGATGGTTCTGTGGCGAACACCTGTTCGTTCGAGTACGAGGACTCCATTTCGGCGAGGAGCGGCGTCGTGGCGGCTCCTCGGCACCGTTTCGACTGGGATCGAACAGCACCGTGGGCGGTGCACCTCGATGGAGCAGTTAGCTCCCCGGCGATCGCCGTTCGACCCGGTTCGGTCGTCGGTCTGCCCGAGGGTTCTCGGCGTACGGAGTTGATGCGTCCTCAGCGAGCCGGGTGCGCGAATGAGGTGCCGGGCTCGACTCGCGCTGAACGGCGCCGGGTTCGCGTCCTTCTCGGGGCCGTGGCGGTAGCACTCGTCGTCGCCCTCGCCCTGCCCTGGGGCGGAGCCGGGGGGCATCCCCTCGCCACCCCCGGTTCCGTCCGGGCCGGGGACCCGCTCTCTTCTCACGACCTTTACGTCGTCCAGGCCGGTGACACTCTGTGGACGATCGCCCAGCGGCTTGCTCCGGGGAGTGACCCGCGTCCTGTCGCGACGCAGCTGGCGGCCCAGGTCGGCGGCGACACGATCGTACCCGGTGAGCGCCTGGTTCTTCCCTGACTCGACCCGCGCGCCGGCGGGGCCCGGCGCTGTGCTGGCGAGCCGCCCGTCTACCGGCGGTACGGTTGCTCACGTGCAGTGTCCGTGGTGTCGAGCGCTCGACGACAAAGTGGTGGATTCACGTCTTGCCGAGGACGGCGCTGCTATCCGCCGGCGGCGCGAATGCCTGTCGTGCGGACGCCGTTTCACCACGTACGAGCGACTGGAGGAGGCGCCGTTATGGGTGGAGAAGCGTTCCGGACAGCGTGAGCCCTTCGACCGTTCCAAGGTCGTGGCCGGGATGAGGGCCGCGACGAAGAACCGCCCGGTGAGTGATGCAGCGCTCGACGAGCTGGCGCATCAGGTCGAGGAGTCCTTGCGCGGCGAGGGTGCAGAGGTGGCAAGCCAGGAGATCGGCGTCGCCGTGCTCGAGCGACTGCGCGACCTCGACGAGGTCGCCTACTTGCGCTTTGCGTCGGTGTACAAGGGGTTCGAGGACGTCGGCGACTTCCAGCGCGAAGTCGGCCTCCTCACAAAGACGACAGAACCGAAGCGCAGGAGCTGACAGGCGGTGCCCGAGCTCATCGAGGACATACCGATTCGCGTGCTGGCGATCTACGCCCATCCCGACGATCCCGACGTCTCGTGCGGGGGGACCCTGGCCCGGTGGGTGCGAGGCGGGGCCGAGGTTCACGCGGTGATCTGCACCAACGGCGACAAGGGGACACCGGATCCTGGGGCGGATCCCGTCGAGCTCGCTCGATGTCGGGCAGCCGAAGCGGCGAAGGCTGCCGAACTGCTCGGATTGGCGGGACAGCACGTACTCGGTTACCCCGACGGCGAGCTCGCCGACGACCGTGCTCTGCGCTGTGAGCTCGTCGGCATGATCAGGCGGCTCCGCCCGGCCACCGTGCTGTGCCCGGACCCGACGGCGGTCTTCTTCGGTGAGGATTATTTCAACCACCGCGACCATCGCGCGGTCGGGTTCGCGGTCCTCGACGCGTTGTCGCCCGCGGCGGCTCTACCCCACTACTTTCCCGAAGCCGGACCTGCCCATCAGGTGGAGACTGCGCTGATGTCGGGGACCCTGGAACCCACCGTCTGGGTCGACGTGACGACCACGATCGCGGAGAAGGTGGGTGCGGTGTCCTGTCATCACAGTCAGTTCGCCGATGGTGGCGAGTGGGCGCGGCGAGCCGTGCGGTTGCGCGCCGAAGAGGACGGGCGTCGGGCAGGTGTGGCCTTCGCGGAGAGCTTCCGGCGGCTGCGGCTCGGTGCCTGAGCAGACTTCGACGTCGGAGGCGCCCGTGGTGCCGGGCGGCACCGATGCTTGCAACATCTTGCACGTGGACATGGACGCCTTCTTCGCCTCGGTCGAGGTGCTCGATGACCCCAACCTCGCCGGGAAGCCTGTGATCGTGGGAGGAGCGGGCGCTCGAGGTGTCGTGGCATCTTGCACGTACGAAGCGCGGGCCTACGGGATCCACTCGGCAATGTCGTCCTATGAGGCGCGTCGTCGCTGCCCTCACGCGGTGTTCGTCGCGGGTCGTTACGATCGGTACACCGAGACCAGCGAGCGTCTTCATTCTGTTTTGCTCCGGTTCACCCCTCTGATAGAAGGGATCGCCCTCGACGAAGCTTTCCTCGACGTATCGGGCGCGCGCCGTTTGATCGGCCCACCGCCGGTGATCGCCGAGCTCATCCGAGGCACGGTCCGCCGGGAGCTCGGTCTGAGCTGCTGTGTCGGGGTAGCCCGCACCAAGCTGCTGGCAAAGCTGGCGTCGCGTGCCGCGAAGCCAGTTCCAACCCTCCAAGGCAACCGCCCCGGTCCCGGTGTGGTGGTGGTGCCTGCGAACGGCGAGCTCTCCTTCCTGCATCCGCTGCCCATCAGGGCTCTCTGGGGCATAGGCCCGGCCACCGCTCGGCGCCTCGAGGGGCTGGGCGTCAGCACCGTCGGTGACATGGCGAGGATCCCCGACGAGGCTCTGCGCAGGCTGCTGGGTGCCGCCGCCGGCCGCCATCTCGCCGCTCTGGCCAGGGGCGAAGACGACCGACCGGTGGAGCCTTTGCGGGTGGCGAAGTCCGTGGGCCACGAGGAGACCTTCCCCTTCGACCTACGTGACCAAGAAGACCTTCATCGCCATGTCTTGCGGATGGCCGACGCCGTCGCGAGCCGCCTTCGCGAGACGGACCTACGTGGGCGCACCATCACCGTGAAGGTTCGCTACCCCGACCGCAGCACGATCTCCCGCTCCCAGACGCTTCCGACCCCGACTGATTCCCCACGCGCCATCACAGCGGTCGCCGGGGCATTGCTCCGTGCCGTCGACGTCACACCCGGTGTGCGCCTTATTGGTGTGTCGTTGTCGGCGTTGTCACGAAGATCTGCCGTGAGCCGCCAGCTGTGCTTCGAGACGGACTCCGAAGCCGGCCCGAGCCGCTGGTGTGCACCAGACGGGCTCCCCGGGCCTGACGGTGACGCCCCGCGAGCGAGCGAGGCGGCGTGGGAGGAGGTGGAGGCCGCGGTGTTGCAGATTCGCGTCCGCTACGGCCGGTCAGCCGTCTCTTCCGCGAACCTTGTCGGGCCCGACGGAATTTCAGTGAAGCGCCGGGGAGACACGCAATGGGGACCCAGGAAGCCTCCCGTCACGGGCGGATGAGCGGCACAGCGAACGAGAGGTACAGCGACCGATCCGGTACATCGTCGCGTCGAAAGATCGTGCCGTGTGACCAGGCAATTCATTCGCCCATCTGCGGTCGGAGTCTTCGACCGCAGATGCAGGTGCCGTTGTCTTGTCTAAGCGGCTGCGCGAAGATTGCTTTAGCCCCCAACTACGCATAGGTACGAGGCCCGAAGGGAGCCCAGATTGCCGCTCTCGGAGCACGAGCAGCAGGTGTTGCAGGAGCTGGAGCAGGCGCTAGTCCAGCAGGACCCTGCTTTCGCGGACCGGGTCCGCTCCGAGAACGTCTACCGGTACGCAGGTCGCTACCTGAAGTGGTCGGTTCTCGGATTCGTCGTCGGCCTGGCAGTCATGCTGGCTTTCTTCACGACATCGGTCGCCGTCGGCTTCCTCGGTGTCTTGATAATGTTCGCTTCTCTGGTCATGTTCTGGACCAACCTGCGCCGCATGGGGAAAGCGGGATGGGAAGACGTCGGTCGCTCGTTGCGTGCGGAGGGGATCGGCAACGCCGTGAACGACACTCGTAGTTGGTTTCGCGAACGTTTCCACCGCAACGGGTAACGGTGTCCCGAGTAGCGGATATGGTGCCGCGTCGTGGAGCTGTGCCTGGCCATTGACATCGGCGGGACCAAGATGGCGGCCGGGCTCGTGTCCGGGGACGGGCGGGTGGTTCGCGACGGTCAGATCCTCACCCCGCGTGCCGAAGACCCAGAGGTCCTGTTCGCCGCTCTGGCGAACCTGGTGCTCGGAGTGCTCGAGCGGGACTGTGCACCCGGACGAGGGCAGGGCGAAGGCCCCGTCGTGGTGTGCGGGGTCGGCTGTGGGGGACCGATGTCCATGGCAGAGGGAACGGTGTCCCCGCTCAACATCCCCGCCTGGCGAGGTTTCCCACTGCGAGACCGGTTGACGCACTTGACCGGACTGAGTGTGAGCGTGGACAACGACGCCAAGGCACTCACCCTGGGCGAGGGCTGGGTGGGCGCTGCTCGAGGTAAGAGCGACTTCCTCGGAATGGTCGTGTCCACTGGAGTCGGTGGGGGCATCGTGCTCGAGGGACGCCTGCTCGAAGGCGCCAGCGGCAACGCCGGACACGTGGGTCACGTGATAGTTGAGCCCGACGGTCGCGTCTGCGGTTGTGGCGCGCGAGGTTGCTTGGAGGCAGAGGCGTCGGGCACGGCGATCGCCGCGACTTCAGGACGTCCGGCATCAGAGGCGCCTCCGGAGATCGTGGCGCGCACCGGGAAGCTGGTAGGGCGCGCGGTCGCGTCGGTGTCGAGCCTGCTCGACTTGGAGATGGCAGTGGTGTCGGGGTCGGTAGCCCTCGGGTTCGGAGCTCCGTTCTTTGCGGCCGCCAATGCAGAGCTACAACAGCGGGCACGATTGTCGTTCTCCATGTCGAGTCGCATCGTCCCGGCAGGTCTCGGCGCGCGCGGGCCACTGGTCGGGGCGGGAGCGGTCGGTTGGCGCAGTGCTGGGTGTCAGGTGCTCGGTTCCCGAACGTGACCGGACCGGTCGCAAAGGAAGGTCTTCGCCGGTCGTCACCGAACGCCCGGGCGGCGACGGCCCTGGTGGTGGCCGTGGCGTGGCGTCCCTCGCTCTGGCCCGTCGCCGTTACGGAGACGCTTCGCATGGCCAGGCGCGGGTGGTGGCGCCAATGGCCGCCGCTGCCTCTGCCCGATCCGGACCTGTGGCGGTTCCGGCTCGAGACCGCTTACGGGGGTGAGGCAGAGATGGCTCCCACCTCGCAGGACGTTCGTTCCTTCCTTCGTTGGTGCCGAGACGTGCGCGACTGGCGTCGAGGATGAGGGCGACTCACGAGTATCAGGACGGTCGGCTCGGTGGAGCAACGGATTTGTCAAAGGATCGGGCTCGTCTTGGTAACCTCGTATCTGATGTCGGCCGAGGACGGCGCTGGTGCCAAAGGGACGAGCCGGGCGCTCGTGCTCAACGCCACGTTCGAGCCTCTCGGCGTCGTTTCCACTCGACGAGCGCTGTTGCTCGTCCTCGCGACAAAGGCGGAGCTGGTCCACGCCACCGAGCGCTTGTTTCGCTCCGAGAGAATGGCGCTGCCCGAACCGTCGAT
Organism: Acidimicrobiales bacterium; assembly: GCA_049508615.1. GTDB lineage: Bacteria > Actinomycetota > Acidimicrobiia > Acidimicrobiales > UBA8190 > Bog-564. Next base: position 8,725 of record JBELAS010000004.1, on the reverse strand, counting down.
CGTGCGGCTCGCACGTTACGTTCGCGTACCGCACGATCGGGCGCTGGCGGTGAACCGAGGCACGGTATTCGCACGCGATCACCATCGGTGCCAGTACTGCGGGTCGACGGCGGAGAGCATCGACCATGTGGTTCCCCGCAGTCGGGGCGGGCTGCACGCATGGGACAACGTCGTCGCCGCCTGCCGCCGCTGCAACACCAGGAAGGAGGACCGCCTTCCGCACGAGGTCGGCCTCGTACTTCGTAGCCACCCTGTAGCTCCTAGGCAACGGGTGTGGCTGCTCGCCACCAGTGGAGGAGCACCTGACGAATGGGCTCCCTATTTGGCTGAGCAGTCGCTAACCGCCTGAGGTGGGAGGCGCTCGTCGCTGGTCGCGACAGCGCCGCTTCGGAACCGCCGCCTCGCTGTGCGGTCGATGGCCGCCCTCCGAGGAGGTGCATCACCGTACGATCGCCACTTGTCATGTCACGGGAGCTGCACTGGTGCTCGGGAGCACCCAGCCCGCCGAGGTGGTGTCGGCTGGGCGGTGCGCTCGCGACGGGGTAGAGGTCGTGCGGCGGTCTGCCGGGGGAGGCGCAGTGCTCGTGGCCCCGGAGGCACAGGTGTGGATCGACTTCTGGGTACCGCGTGGTGACGTGCTGTGGGATGACGACGTCGTTCGTTCCGCTCGGTGGCTGGGGGAGGTGTGGGCCGGAGCCCTTGCGTCACTCGGCGTGCAGGACCTTCAGGTGCATCACGGCCGGTCGCTCGAGACGGAGTGGTCACGGCTCGTCTGCTTCGCGGGTCTGGGTCCGGGCGAGGTGAACGTGGCAGGCGCCAAGGTCGTGGGTATGGCCCAGCGCCGAACGCGCGAGGGAGCACGGTTCCTCACGGTCGCCGCTTTGTCGTGGGATCCCTCTTCGGTCGTAAGGCTCCTGTCCCTGGATCACGAACGTGCTGTACGCGCGACCTCCGATCTGACTCGCGCCGCAAGGGGGTTGCGTGACGTCGTGCCAGACACAGATCCCGAGAATGGTGGTTCGTCGCTGGTCGCGAGAATCGAGCGTGAGGTAGAGCAGTCCTTGTACTGACGCTGGCCGTGGTCGAGGCGGAGCTCGAATGCCGCCCCTCGCCTCACGTCCCGATCGCGAACGAGCCGATGAGCACGGCAAGCACGGCCAGAGTGATGAGGACGAAGAGTCGGTCGCGGTCGAGAGCAAAGCCGATCACGCTGACCGCTACCCGGAGAACGGGAGTGGCGATCAGCAGAAGGAGACCCAGCATCACGAGTGCAGGTCCGTCGCCGCGCCCGACCCCGCTGATCACTGCGGCAATCGTGTGAGGTGTGTGCAGACCGGCGGGGTGAATCACACCGCGTCGAAGCTGAGGTACAGCTCGGCGCGCAGAGGCGCGTGAAGCCGGTGAGGCGAACGTCAAGGCGATACCCGCGGCGATGACCAGGGAACTGATCAGGATCCCGGCGCGAAGAACGTTCGACACGGCCCGCGCCATCCGTTGGGTCGTTCGCTCGGCGGTGCCGTAAGCGAGCTGGCCAGGGCTGAGCGCGTGGTCCGGCCCGCTCGACGGGTTCGCGCACGACGGCCGTGCTGGCGGTGACGGATTCTCCGAATTCGTCAAAAGACTCCCTTGAGCAGCATGTCGAGCGCCACAGTGAACACCACGATGGCGAACAACGCACGTAGACGGCGCGGGCGAATGCCCGACAACAGTCGCGCACCGCCCAGAGCCCCGACGAGCACACCGAGGGCAACTGGCGCGGAGACGAGCGGGTTCACGTCGCCGCGTGCGAAATAGACGCCGGCCGACGCAGCTGCCGTCACGCCGATCATGAAGTTGCTCGTGGCTGTGGAGACCTTTATGGGAAGGCCCATGGCCAGGTCCATGGCCGGCACCTTCAACGTTCCCGATCCCACTCCCAGCAAGCCGCTCACCATGCCGGCCACGTACATGAGCAGCAAGCCGAGCTTCGTGCGCGCCACGCGGTATGTCACGACGCGTCCGCGTGCCGCATCGGGATAAGAGCCGTGCAATCCGAGCCGATCGGCTAGAGGATCGGGCGGCTGGGCCGGCCGGTGCTCGAGACTCTTGCGGCGCGCCACAGCGACGGCCGACTGGCCCAGAGCGATGGCGAAGATCACGTACAGCACCCGTGGCACCAGGATCGAGCCGAGGAAAGCGCCTGTCACCGCGCCGGTGCTTGTCGCGATCTCGAAGAACATCCCTATGCGCATGTTCGCCATGTGGTCACGCACGTACGCGACCGCTGCCCCGCTCGAGGTGGCGATAACGGCGACGATCGATGCTCCGATCGCGAGGCGAATGTTCATCCCGAAGACGAGCGTCAGCGCCGGCACGACGATGAACCCGCCACCGAGACCGAGTAGAGCACCGAGCCCGCCGGCGGCGACGCCGACGACGAGGAGCACAAGGGTGAGCTCGACGGGGCTCACCGCTTCGAGGCGCACCGGTCCACGGCTCGAGACTACGAGTCGGGTGGAGTTCGCAGGCTCCCGGTCTTCGTGGGTGTGGAGCCCGTGGGCTCTCTCAGGGGGGCTGTGGGTCCGAAGTGGGGGGTCTTGTTGACGAGGGGGGGGTATAGGGCATAAAGTGGGGCAAAGTGGAGTGATGGGGAGGCCCCGACGGGGCGGGGGGAGTGTCGTGGGAGCTCGTGGCGATGGCACTGTTCTTCGGAAGGTACGAACACACAATCGACGCCAAGGGACGGGTGATCCTGCCGGCGAAGTTCCGCGCGTCCTTCGAGCACGGTGGGTACCTCACCCAGTACCACGACGGCTGTCTCGCGCTCTGGACTCCCGAGCAGTTCGATTCGCAGATGCTCAAGATGCAGGAGCGTGCGAGCGTTGGCCGCAGCCAGCGCCTCGAGGCGCGGTACTGGTCGGCGAACTCGGGCCCGTCGGAGATCGACCGGCAGGGACGCATGATGATCCCGGCGCACCTGCGTATGTTCGCAGCTCTCGAGGGCGACGTGCTCGTGATCGGTGCCATCGACAGAGTCGAGCTGTGGAGCCCGCGGCGCTGGGAGGAGAAGGTTGGGCCCGCGGAACAACGCCTGACAGAGGGAGCAGACGACTGACGAACATCTTGGACAAGGACACCTGTACCGGAGAAACCCGGAGCATACGCAGCCCCTCGGCTGGTTCGGTGGAAGACTCCTCCTCCGCCCACTTCCAACCGAGTCGCAGGAGAACCTCTCCCGGCGGCATCCCGCCAGTCGAGGGGCTGCGCATGCTCCAGGAGAGCTCGCATGAACCGGTGATGGCGAGCGAGGTGGTCGCCCTTTTCGCCCCGGTGCCTGCCGGACTGGTGGTCGACGCCACCGCGGGTGCGGGGGGACATTCGGCCGCGCTCCTCGCCGCGCATGCGCACATACGCTTGCTGTGCCTCGACCGCGATCGCGAAGCCGCGCGTGCAACCTCCGAGCGTTTGTCCGCGTACGGCGATCGGGCGATCGTCCGTCATGCCCGTTTCGACCGGCTTGTCGAAGAGGCCGCTCTTGCCGGTGCTCGCGCAGGGAGCCTGAGTGGAGTGTTGTTCGATTTGGGCGTCAGCTCAATGCAGCTGGACACCCCGCAACGAGGCTTCTCGTACTGGCACGACGCACCCCTCGACATGCGGATGGACCCGACCGCCGGTGCCACTGCGTCCGACGTGGCGAACGCATGGGATGAGGACGAGCTGGCGCGATTGTTCGCGGCCAACGGCGAGGGGCGTTTTGCCAGACGCATAGCCCAGGCGGTGGTGAGGGCTCGCCCCGTGTCGACCACCGGTCAGCTGGCCGAGGTGGTGCGCGGTGCCATTCCTGCCGCCGCGCGTCGTCACGGCGGACACCCGGCGCGGCGCGTCTTCCAAGCGCTGCGCGTCGCGGTGAACGAGGAGCTCGAACTCTTGAGTGGCGCCTTGCCCGAGGCGATCGCTGTACTGGCACTGGGTGGCCGTTGCGTCACTCTCGCCTATCACTCGGGCGAGGACCGCCTGGTCAAGTCCGCCTTCGCCCGCGCGATATCCGGAGGCTGCACGTGCCCTTCGGGGCTGCCGTGTAATTGCGGTGCTCAACCTTCGGGCCGGCGGGTGTTCCGCGGTGCCCGCCGACCGACGCCGGCGGAGGTCGCAAGGAACCGGCGCGCCGAGAGCGCTCGTCTTCGGGCCTTCGAACGCACCGGTCCTGATAAGCCGGACGGATCGTCGGTCACAGACCCTTCGGGAGAGGAGGGTCTGTGATGGCCCTTGCCGCCTCGCAGGTGAGGTCGCGTCAATCGCCAGGCGCGGGCCACCTGCCGCCACGTCGGCGCCCGCTCAAGGTGCTCGCAGGGCGTCGACAGCGCCCGCATCGAACCAGGAACTCGATCGTCATGCTGGTGGTCGCCGTCGCCGTCGCTGTGGGCAGCCTTCTCGCGGTCGTCGGTGCCCAGGCGTATCTGACACAGGGCCAGGTCCGTCTGACGCGGCTTCAGGAACAGCTGAACACACAGCTCGGCCAGAACGGGGACCTGGAGATGCGGCTCGCACAGCTGGAACAGCCTGCGAACGTGCTCTCAGAGGCCCAGAAGCAAGGTCTCGTGGCGCCCAGCAACGTCACCGACCTGTCTCAGGTGAACCCGCCCGCGTCCCAGGGGTCCACAGCCTCGAGCACGTCTGCAGGCATTTCACCCGCTGGGGCCACTGCCACTCGGACCCGGCGAGGCACAGGCGCCATCGGCGCCAGAAGCGGGGGCCGGTGAGCCCCGGTTCCCGGGGCCCGGTTCTTCGAGACGAGAGCCGCTCCGTAAGAGGGCGCGCCGCACGTCGCGTCCCGCCCCTCGCCCATTCGACGACGAAGGCTGCCTCGGTGTCGACCGCTCCGCGCCGTCGCGCGACACAAGCCGCTCCGCGCCGTCGCGCGACACAAGCCGCTCCGCGCCGTCGCGCGACACAAGCCGCTCCGAGCCGTCGCGCGCGCGCCACCTCCGCAGAACAACGCTCGTCGACACGGGACGGATCCGGATCCGTACCGGTGCCGTTGAGATCCACGGGCAGGTCCACCTCCTACACCGTCCCCGTCCGGGTGCCGACGAAGCCCCGTGGTTTCGAACGACGAGGTGATGTCAACCTCGCGCCGCGCACACGAGCTGTTCGCCACACGGGAGTGGCCGGAGTCCCGCGCAGGCGCGCGGGTGTCATGCGGATAGTGATCGTGGTGGTCTTCATCGCACTCGGGCTGAGGCTCGTCGCCGTACAGGCGCTCTCGAGCGACCACTACGCGAAGATCGGGGCGTCGGAGGTCACCAGCATGGTCCAGGTGCCGGCTCAGCGAGGGGGCATCTTCGACCGCAACGGTGCAGTTCTCGCCATCTCGGTGCCGCGCTCCACGGTCGTGGCCGACCCGTTCCTGATCCGCGATGCCACCGGCGAGGCGAATGCCTTGGCCCCGGTGCTCGGCGTGCCACAGTCTCAGCTGCAGGCAGAGCTGTCGGAGCATGCCGGCTTCGTGTACCTCGCGCACCGTGTGGACCGGAGCGTGGCTTCCAGGGTCAAATCGCTCGACCTTGCGGGGATCACGCTCATTCCAGACACTCAGCGTGTCGACCCGGCCGGCCGGTTGGCCGCGCCGCTTTTCGGTGCGGTCGGGTCGAACGGCTCCGGACAGAGTGGCGTGGAGTACCAATTCGACAACGTCTTGGCCGGGAGAAGCGGAACCGTCATCGAGGAGCAGGCCCCAGGAGGAGTCGTGCTTCCCGGAGGGATGAAACAGCGCTCGGCGGCCAAGTCGGGTACCGGCATCGAGTTGACGATCGATCAGCCTCTGCAGTACGCCACGGAGCAGTCGCTCGGTGCAGCGGTGGCGAGCTCGCACGCGAAGAGTGGAATAGCGGTCGTAATGGACACCCACACCGGCGACATCCTGGCCATGGCGAACCTGGTGGCCGATCCCGCCACGGGCAAGGTGGTCGAAGCCAGCCAGAACCTCGCATTGACCCAGGTCTACGAACCGGGATCGGTCTTCAAGGTCGTGACCTTCTCCGCCGCTCTGACCGACGGGATCATCGCTCCCTCAACGGTTCTCACGGTTCCGAGCTCATTGACCATTGACGGGTGGGTGTTTCACGACGCGGAGAACCACCCCACCGAGAACCTGTCGGCCACGCAGATCCTCGCTCAGTCTTCGAATATCGGGACGATCGAGGTCGCTCAGGCTCTGGGAGAGAACCGGCTGGCCGCCCAGATCGGCGCCCTGGGGTTCGGTCGCCCGACAGGCCTCGGCTTCCCGGGCGAGTCGGCGGGGCTGGTGAAAGGAGCACCGTCGCAATGGTCGCCGTCGGACATCGGCTCGACCCCCATCGGACAGGACGATGCGGTGACAGCTCAGCAGGTTCTCGACATGATCAACACCGTGGCCACCGGCGGGATCTTCGTGCCCCCAAGTCTTGTGCGAGCGACCGTGTCGAGCGACGGGTCGGTGACCGCAACTCGTAGCGCCGCTACCCAGCGTGTTCTCTCACCCCAGGTATCGACCGAGCTCACAGCGATGATGGAGCAGGTCGTGCAGGACGGCACGGCGGTCAGCGCGGGCGTGCCCGGGTACACCGTCGCAGGCAAGACGGGTACTGCCCAGATCCCCGATCCCGTCCACGGTGGTTACATCCCTGGGGCCTACATGGCCACCTTTGCCGGCTTCGCCCCCGCGCAGAACCCCGCCCTAAGCGCGATCGTGGTCCTCGCCCAACCCACGCCCATCTTCGGCGGGGTCGTCGCAGCTCCTGTCTTCTCCCAGGTCATGCAGTACGCACTTCACCGCTACGGCGTGCCCACGTCCCCGCAGGGCGGTACGACGGGAGGCAAGGCCAACCCTGTCCCGTTCCCCAGTGCCCAGCCATGACAGCCACCCAGGTGGTCCTGCCCCGGTGCCCGACAGGTGTCGCCGTCCCGGGCACCTCGCCGCGTCCGGGTACGATCGGCGCTACGGCCGGGAACGCCACGGAAGGGCCGTGAACCCCCCGGCGGGCCCCCGACTGTGCGCATGGACCGGTTGCTCGAGGATGTCGAGGTCGTATCGACACGCGGCCGTCTGAATGCCGCGGAGGTGACGTCAGTCGAACACGACAGCCGGCATGCCGGGCCCGGGACGCTGTTCTGCTGCCTCCCCGGAACCGAACGCGATGGACATGACTTCGCGCGTGATGCCGTAGCGCGCGGAACCGTGGGCCTTCTCTTGGAGAGGCCTCAGGACTTGGAGGTGGCGCAGGCCGTGGTGCCTGCGGGGGCGTCGCGCAGGTCGATGGCGCGGGCGGCCGCCACCCTCTACGACCACCCGGCTCGCTCGCTCAAGACGGTCGGTGTGACCGGTACGAACGGCAAGACCACCGTGACCCACATCCTCGCAGCGATCTTCGAGGCTTACGGGCTTCCCACGACCGTCATCGGCACCCTGGGAGGAGCGCGCACGACTCCGGAGGCTCCGCTGCTGCAGCGCCTGCTGGCGCAAGCGCGCGATTGTGGCCAGCGCGCCGCTGCGCTGGAGGTCTCTTCGCACGCCCTGACCCAAGACCGCGTGGAGGGGATCAGATTCGATGCTGCCGTCTTTACCAACCTCGGGCACGACCACCTCGATTACCACGGCACGATGGAGGAGTACTTCTCCACCAAGGCGTCGCTGTTCACGCCCGAACGCGCCGCCGTCGGCATCGTGCGCGTGGACGACCCATGGGGCCGGCGCCTGGCCGAGGACCTTCTCATCGACGTCGTGCCGTACTCGCTGTCCGAGGCGAGCGACGTGGAGATGGACGCACGGCGAACCGCATTCTCGTGGCGAGGGCGGCGCGTGGTTCTGCGCCTGGCGGGGCTCTTCCAGGTGCCCAATGCCCTGGCGGCAGCGACGACGGCGGCCGTCCTCGGAGTTCCCGAAGAAGTGGTGGTGGTCGGTCTCTCAGAGGCGCGCCCGGTCCCGGGACGCTTCGAGGTGGTGGACGCCGGTGCTCCGTTCACGATCGTGGTCGACTACGCGCACACCCCAGAAGGGTTGCAGGTGGCGCTGGACAGTGCCCGCCACCTGCCGAAGACGAAGCGGGTGATAGTCGTCTTCGGGGCCGGAGGTGAGCGTGACCGGCAGAAGCGACCGGCGATGGGAGCAGCCGCAGCGGCCGGCGCAGACCTCGTTGTGATCACGTCGGACAATCCGCGTGGCGAGGACCCGCTGGCCATCATCGAGTCCGTGCTGTCAGGAGTTCCCGAGCCGGCCGAGGTGCTGGTGGAGCCTGAACGCGATCGCGCCATCGAGGTGGCCTTCGAGCGCGCCGGTCCCGGCGACGTGGTGGTCGTCGCGGGTAAGGGCCACGAGACCGATATCGAGGTGGGTCAAGAGCGCGTCGCCTTCGACGATCGCGCCGAGGCTCGGGCAGCGGCGCGGCGCCTCAGGAGCGACCGGTGATCAGTCTCATGGCTTCGGGTGGTATCGCCCTATTGGTGGCCGTTCTGGGCACGCCCCTCCTCATCCGCTGGCTTCGCCGAAGGCGTCTCGGACAGCAGATACGCGACGACGGTCCCTTCATGCACCTAGTGAAGGCCGGAACCCCGACCATGGGAGGGGTGGCGATGGTGGTGGCCGCGGTCGCCGGCTACCTCCTTGCCCACGCCGGCACGCATGTCGCGTTCAGCAGAGCGGGCGTGCTCATCTTGCTGGTGACCCTGTGTGCCGGTGGAATCGGGTTGCTCGACGACTGGACGAAGGTGC
>JBELAS010000039.1:0-8857 GCA_049508615.1 Acidimicrobiales bacterium | reverse complement strand
TATGTGATCGCACCCACGCAATTCGGTGACGCCCGCCAGATTGCCGACAGGTTGATGTCGAACCAGCCGGTGATCATCAACCTGCAAGTGGCCAACCGCGAGTTGATGAGGAGGATGATCGACTTCTGCAGCGGTGTGGCATACGCGCTCAGCGGGAAGATGGAGCGCGTCGCGGACAAGGTGTTCCTGGTCACCCCGTCGAATGTCCAGGTGTCGGCGGAGGAGCGTCAACGACTGCAGGAGAACGGCCTGCTGCGGTCGTAGAGGCCGGTGTCCCCCTTGTTGGGTCCAGGCCCTAGGGTTTAGATCCGTGCTCCGCGACGTCGTGATCATCGTCTTGGAGGTCTACCTGTGGGGTGTCTTGTTGCCTCGGGCTCTTCTCAGCTGGTTCCCGGTCTCGCCCGGTAGCTGGTTGGTGCCGATCAACACGGCGCTGTACCGGCTGAGTGAGCCTGTCCTGGCTCCGGTGCGGCGGGTGATCCCACCGCTGAGCATGGGAGGCACGGGGCTGGACCTGTCGTTCTTCGTGGTCTTTCTGGGCATCCAGGTGATCGTGATCCCGCTGGTCGCATCCCTGTGACCCGTCAGGGACCAACGACGCCACGCAACGAGCACCGGCCGACATCCACCGGTGTCCAAGAGCCCGTGACTAGGGTCAAGAGCCCGTGACTAGGATTCGGCTGTATGACTTCTCTGACAGCCAAAGCCGCCAGTGATCTCGGGACGCCGTCCCGAGGTCGGATCCCCCTAACAGTTGAAGCGACCAATCCCCTCGGAGCGATCTAATGGACAGCCCTAAGTCGAGCCAACAATCCAGCCTCGACAGTCTGCGAACGGTCGAGTTCCGCCAAACCCTGCGCGGGTACCACATAGACGACGTGGACGAATATCTCGAGCGAGTCGCTGTCGAAGCAGAGGCCCTCCAGGAAGAGTTCCGGCAGTCGAACGAGCGCACGAAGCAAGCGGCGGAGCGCATAACGGAGCTCGAGCAGCTGCTGGCTGAGAAGAGGGAGCATTCTGCTTCGACTGGGGACGAGCCGAAACGTGACGTGACGGATGACACCTTGCAGCGGACGTTGCTGCTCGCGCAGAAGTTCGTGGACCAGACGAAGGAAGAAGCTGGGGCAGAGGCTCGTGCGACGGTGTTCAAGGCAGAAGAACACGCGCGCGGTCTGTTGCTGGATGCTGAGACCAGGGCCCGCTCTATCACAGAGGACGCCGAGCACCAATTGCGTGAGGAGGTAATGCGTCTCGAGTCTCAGCGCACGCAGCTTGCCGATGACGCGGTGACGATCGCCCAGCACATCGAAGGTGAGCGCAGCCGGCTTCGGAGCGCCCTAGTCGAGATGCTCGCCTGGGTCGACGAGCAGATTCAGCCTGCAGCTTCGGTTCTCGCCCAGCACGAGGAGGGCTCGGGTGGCGAGGCCGAGCAGTCAGAGGCGTCATCGTCCGACGACGAACATGCCAGCGAGGCCAGAATGCCCGACATGCAACGCGCGCCGGCCACGCAGCCTGCTGGAGGCGGGCGCTAATCGATTGTTTGCGAGCAGGGGGTCTTCGTAACCGCGACCGAGAGAGAATCCGCCTCGGTCACCTCCACACTCACCGCGAGCGTCTGCTCCGCGACGTAGGCCTGGTGAGTCTCCAGCGCTGACGCCACGCCAGCGGGCGCGGCGATCTGCAGGGTTATGCAATCGGTGATTGCAAGCCCCGCCTCACGGCGTGCCGCCTGCACCTGGCGAACGACGTCACGGGCAAGGCCTTCTGACTCGAGGTCCGGATCGACCTCCGTGTCCAGGATCGCGACCCCGGTGTCTGCGGGCAGGGTGCGTCCGTTCTGTTCGTCGCGCGGGCGGAGCCGAAGCTCGTACTCGCCGTCTGCGGCCCGCAGCGTGATCCCGTCGACCTCGACGCCCTGTTCGACCTCTTGCCATTCACCGCGCTTTACGGCAGCGATGACCCGTTGCGTGTCGGGACCGAGGCGAGGCCCTATGGCAGCCGGCACCAGGGTGAGCACCCGCTCGGCGAGGGTGTCCACATCGTCCGTGAACGACACGGACTTCACGTTCAGCTCCTCTTTGACGAGCTCTTCGTACGGGCCGAGCAGGTCGGGCGCGGCTGTGGCGACGGTGAGTGTTCGAAGCGGCAGGCGCGAGCGCAGGCCGTGGGCTTTCCTGATGGCGTGAGCGGCCGAGCACACCTCGCGCACGAGGTCCATGGACGCCACGAGCTCCGCGTCGACGGGGAGCTCGTCCGGTGCGGGCCAATCGGCCAGGTGCACGCTGCGCTCGCAGGTCAGCCCCCGGTAGATGGACTCGGTGAGGAACGGCAGGAGAGGTGCGGCGACCTTGCACAGGGTCATCAGCACCGTGGACAGCGTGTCGTAGGCGTCCACCTTGTCGGTTTCGAGCGCGCCGGCCCCTTGGCGCGCCCGCCAGAACCTGTCGCGGCTGCGCCGGATGTACCAGTTGTTGAGAGCGTCGAGGAAGGAGGTGATGGCGGCACACGCCCCGTAGAGGTCGTAGGCGTTCATGCAGGCGGTGACCTCTCCCACCAGCGAGGCGGTCTTGGCCAGGACGTAGCGGTCCAGGACCCCTTCGGCGTCGGTACGCCACCGCCCTCGGATGCCATCGGCGTTGGCATAGAGCGTGAGGAAGTACCAGGCGTTCCAGATGGGGTTGAGGACCTGCCTGCGAGCCTCCTCGACGCCCTTTGCGTGCACGACCAGGTCCTGCCCGCGAAGCACCGGGGAGGACACGAGGAACCAGCGCATGGCGTCGGCTCCCCACACGTCGAACACCATGTCCGGCTCGGGGTAGTTGCCAAGACGCTTCGACATTTTCCGCCCGTCGTCACCGAGCACTATCCCGTGGGCCACGCAGTGGTCGAAAGGGCGACGGTCGAAGAGCGCCGTGGACAGCACGTGGAGCGTGTAGAACCAGCCCCGTGTCTGGCCTATGTACTCCACGATGAAGTCGGCGGGGAAGTGGGACTCGAACCACTCGGCCCGCTCGAAGGGGTAGTGCACCTGGGCGAACGGCATCGAGCCGGACTCGAACCAGCAGTCGAGCACGTCGTCGACGCGTCGCATCGTCGATCGACCCGTCGGGTCGTCGGGGTTCGGACGGCTGAGCTCGTCGATGGCCGGCCGGTGAAGGTCACGGGGTTCGACACCGAAGTCGCGCTCGATCTCCTCCAAGGATCCGTAAACGTCCACTCTGGGGTACGCGGGGTCGTCACTCTTCCACACCGGTATCGGCGCTCCCCAGAAGCGGTTCCTGCTGATGGTCCAGTCGCGCGCCCCCTCGAGCCATTTACCGAAGGCGCCATCGCGCACATGGGAGGGGACCCAGTCGATCTCCTGGTTCAACTCGAGCATTCGGTCCTTGATGACGGCAACGCTGACGAACCACGAGCTGACCGCCTTGTAGATCAAGGGGGTGTCGGTCCGCCAGCAATGGGGATAGCTGTGGGTGTAGCGCTTCGTCTCGAGCAGGACTCCCGACCTGCGCAGGTCCTCGATGACGGCTTGGTTCGCGTCGAATACATGCATGCCCGCATAAGAAGGCACCTCAGAGGTGAATCGCCCTTGGTCGTCGACAGGGCATACCACCGAGATGCCCGCGTCCCTACAGGCCCAGTAGTCTTCCTCGCCGAACCCCGGTGCCAGATGCACCACTCCGGTGCCTTCCGCAGTGTCGACGAAGTCAGCGGCGAGCACCTTGAAGGCGTTCTCCTGCCCTGAGAAGAACTCGAAGAGTGGCCGGTAGCGGCGTCCCACCAATTGCGCACCGGTGATCGTGGCAATCGGCTCGGTCTCTGCGAACAGCTCGGGATAGGCGCTCACGCACTCTTTTGCAACTGCCGTCGGCACGCCGAGCACCAGGTGGACCACGTACTCGATCTCCGGCCCCACAGCCAGGGCGAGGTTCGATGGCAACGTCCACGGTGTGGTGGTCCACCCGAGCAGGCGCATGGGGCCGTTCAGCGGAGCAGCGGTCTTCTCGTGCGCGCCAGGTGACTCCAGCTCGAAGGCGACGGTGACAGCGGGGTCCTCGCGAGCACGGTAAGCGTCGTCCTGGCGTGTCTCGAAGTTCGACAAGGGGGTCTCGCACTCCCAGCAGAACGGCAGGACCCTCTCACCCTCGTAGAGGAGACCTTTCTCCCAGAGGCGCTTGAACGCCCACATGACGCTTTCCATGTAGGGGAGATCCATTGTCTTGTAGGAATCGACGAAGTCCACCCAGCGCCCCTGGCGGGTCACGTAACGTTCCCAAGCGTCCGTGGTGCGTTGGACGAGATGCGCGCAGTAGTCGTTGAACCGCTCGATCCCGTACTCGACGATATCGGCGCGCCCGGTGATCTCCAGCTCCTTCTCGGCTTCCATCTCAGCCGGCAAGCCGTGGCAGTCCCACCCAAAACGGCGCTCCACCCGTCTCCCGCGCATCGTCTGATACCGGGGAATCACGTCCTTCACGAAGCCGGTGAGCAGGTGCCCGTAGTGTGGGAGGCCGTTGGCGAAAGGCGGGCCATCGTAGAAGACGAATTCATTGCCTGCGCCGGCCCTGGTAGAGACCGAAGCCTGGAAAGTGTCGTCCTTGGCCCAGAAGTCGAGTATCTGGTCCTCGAGGCGGGGATAGTCGGGTAGCTGACCGATCTGCGGGTAGGGTGCTTCGCCGTCAGGCGGGTGCGACATGGTTCACAGCGTATTCGTCACAGTGACACTGATTCGCGAAGCATGCCACTGAGGTGCAATGCGTCGGAGGAGGCAACATCGAAGCGGCGGGGATGTTGCCGCAGCGGCAAGGCGACGCTATGGTCGCCCACCTTCGTGTAGCAGGTGGAGGTAAAGGGTTGATCGACACCATTGGCTGTGCGGGCCCGTATCTGGACGTGCTTTACCGGTGAACCCCCTGAACAAGACGTTCGTGGTCAAGTCCGCCAAGAAGCCGGGCGCCAAGAAGGCCGCCCCAGCACACCGCCCTGGGGACCTGAAGAAGGTCTCCAGGGCCAAGAAGCCGGGCGCCAAGAAGGCCGTCGCGGCCAAGAAGGCTGTCCCGGCGCGCCGGGGTGGTGCCACGAAGAAGGGCGCTCCCGCCAAGATGCTCGCTTCCGTTCGGGGAGCGGCGCGAGTCATGAAGAAGGCTCCTGCGAAGAAGGCACCGTCCGCGAAGACGCCGCGGCCCAGAACCGGGCCTCGAAGAGAGAAAGCCGCCCTCCCGGCCAGGAAAGCCCCGGCGGCAAAGGCGCCGAAGGTTCAAAGGGCGCCCCAGAAGGCGCAGAAGCCCCAGAAGGCGCAGAAGCCCCAGAAGGCGCAGAAGCCCCAGAAGGCAGGAGCGGCGAAGACGCCCAAGATCGCGCCGGAGAGGGCGAGGAAAGAACCCCCGGCTCAGGCAAAGAGGGCGCCGGGCTCGACCGAAGGTCCCAAGGCCACGCGGACAGGCACGGCGAAAGCGACTGCAGTTCGCTCGCGTCCCAAGCGGTTGCGCATCGAGCCCGCGGCACGCCCGAAGCCTGCGGCACCCGCGAAGCCGAGACGTGGCCCTTACGCGGGCGATGAGAAATTCCTCCAAGAGCAGCGCAGGCTCCTCCTGGCAGAAAGGCTCGTGTACCAAAAGCAGGCAGAAGACCTACAGGCCGAGGCCGAGTCCCTTGCCCTCGAACGTGAGCCCGGCGACGTGCAGTTCGACGAGGAGTCCGGTGAGGGTGGGACGGTGGCCGTCGACCGTGAGCGTGACCTGACCCTGTCCGCGCAGGCGGTCGCCACGATCGAGGAGATCGACCTTTCGCTGGCCGCCATCGACGGCAAGACCTATGGCGCGTGCGAGAATTGTGGCCAGCCGATTCCCAAAACCAGGTTGAGGGCGCTGCCCTATGCCCGGTTGTGCGTGGCGTGCAAGAGCGGGGGGCTGCACCGCCGCTGAGCGACGGAGGGCGCCACCAGCACGGCGCCCTGCGCCGCCTGTCCATGGCGTGCGCCGTCGCCGCGGTGGTGGTAGTCGTTGACCAGGTCACGAAGACCTGGGCGGTCCACCGACTGCAGCACGGGCCGATGCATCTCGTGTGGAAGCTCGATCTCGAGCTGGAGTTCAACTCGGGAAGTGCTTTCAGCCTGGTGCGAGGCTGGGCACCGGTCCTGGCCGGAGTCGCCGTGGTGGCCGTGATGTTGCTGCTGGCTTTCGTCCGGCGAGTGCACTCGAACCTTCTTGCCGCATCGATGGGTCTGGTGGTGGGTGGCGCGCTGGGCAACCTCGCTGACCGTGTCCTGCGCTCTCACCACGGGGCGGTCGTGGACTTCATCGCTCTTCATTTCTGGCCGACCTTCAACATCGCCGATGCCGCCATAGTGGTCGGAGCCGCGGGCGCAGCTTTCTTGCTGTGGCGGTCGGACTCTGCCAGGGAGAGCCAGTGAGCGACGGCGGCCAGGTGCCTAGGGAAGTCGAGATCCTGGTTTCGCCCACGCTCGCGGGGCAGCGCGTGGACAAGACGGTGTCGTTGGTGACCGGGGTGTCGCGCAGTGCCGCGGTCGAGCTTCTCGAAGACGGCCGGGTCCTGGTGGACGGTCGCCCGGTGCGGGTTCCCAGCCGGTCGCTGTCAGCAGGTCAATATCTTCACGTGGCGCTTCCACCTCCCGCGAGCAACACCCCGGTTGCCGATTCAAGGGTCCGCTTTAGCGTGGTCCACGAGGACGACTGTCTGGTAGTGGTCGAGAAGCCTCCAGGTCTGGTGGTCCACGGCGGCGCAGGAAACCTCCGTGGAACGCTCGTGTGCGGGTTGCTGGCGCGCTATCCGGAGCTCGCGGAGTTGCCGCGTAGCGGAGCCGGGGAGGTGCAACGGCCGGGGATCGTGCACCGGCTCGACAAGGGGACCTCCGGACTGCTCGTCGTGGCCCGCACTGCCGACGCGTACCGCTCCTTGACGCGTCAATTCCGAGAGCACACCGCCGGACGTAAGTACCTGGCACTTGTCGCCGGCTCGGTGGGCGACGAAGCAGGAATCGTAGAGGCGCCCATCGGGCGCTCGGCGCGTAAGCGCGATCGGATGGCGGTCACCTCGCGGGGGAGGACGGCGACCACGGCTTACCGGGTGGTGGCTCGATACGGAGAGCCGTTCGTCGCGACACTGGTCGATGCCGCTCTCTCCACAGGGCGCACCCATCAGGTGCGCGTCCATCTAGCCGCGATAGGCCATCCTGTGATCGGGGACGATCGCTACGGCGGTTCTGCAAGCCGTCCGGTGGTCTTGCGCAACGCGATGAGCCCTGGCCGGTTGTTTCTCCACGCACACAGACTGGAGCTCGAACACCCCACAGGGGGAAGAAGCGCCTGGACCTCGGCGTTGCCAGCAGACCTCGTCGACGTCGTTGACCGGCTGAACCTGCTCTAGGTCGATGAGTGGATAGGCGCATGACTGCGACCTGTGTGCGACAGGAGCGCTCCGATGCTCGCACTTGCGGTGCTAGAAGCGCGACACCCGGCCCCGAATGTCGGCTGAGCCTCCAAGTGGGACCCCGATCGGTTTTCGTCCGGCCGGCTCGGCCTTCTGCGGGCCTGTTCAGGCAGCGCGGTGGGCGTCTTCGATCGCCGGGTCCGTGGCCAGTTGCTGCAGTGCTCGTGCCTCCGCCTGCCGGGCGCGCCGAACACCGATTCCCAGCTGGGAAGCCGTGGCCTGCAGCGACGCGGGCGTGCCCCCATCGAGCCCGAAGCGGATGCGAAGTACGTCGCGCTCGACCGGTTCGAGGCCCTCGACGGCCTCGAGGACCCGCTCCAGCACGAGCCGGCGCTCCACCTCGTCTTCGAACCTGTTCCCGTCCCCGGCTACCAGGTCTCCGAGCGGAGTGCCGCTTTCGGCTGCCGCGGGCTGGTCGAGACTGGCGACCACCCGGGCCGCGCCCCGCAGACCCTCGAGCCCGCGGGGGTCGACGCCGCTCGCCTCTGCGACCTCGTCGGGTGTGGGGTCACGTCGCAGCTCGGCGGCGAGCTCCCAGGTGAGACGATCCGCACGTTGAGACTGCTCGGCCACCTCCATCGGCACACGGATCGTGTTCCCGTGCTGTTGCACGGCCCGTTGCAGCGCCTGGCGGATCCACCATGTGGCGTACGTGGAGAACCGGAAGCCCCGGCGCCAGTCGAACTTGTCCACCGCCCGCATGAGGCCGAACGTCCCCTCTTGGACCAGGTCGGCGAAGTCGACCCCGCGGTCTTGGTACCTCCTGGCCCAGTGGACCACCAGCCGGAGGTTCGCCGCTGTCATCCTCGCGCGTGCCTCCTCGTCTCCCTCGGCCACCCGCTTGGCCAGCTCGACCTGCTCATCGGGGTCTGGAAGTGGGTGGCGGTCGAGGTCGTCGAGGAACAGCCGGATGCTGTCACTGGTACTCGTCGAACTAGCCATCGAAGTCCTTCGCTCGCTCTCTTGCAGCGTGGACAACACCCATGTGGTCCGGGTCATTCCTGAGGGCGCCACGGACCTGTCTGGACTTGCGGGGCACCGTGGACGGGCCGATCCGGCGTCGCCAGTGGCTTCTGCGGGATCGCGGTCTGCCATCGTGCGCCCACCCGCGCACCGTCTTGGTCCAGGGGACGTAGCTGGTCCTCTCCGCCGGGTTGCGCTTCGAGGGTGAAGGTGCTGCGCTTCTGCGAATGCCCGCTGAGCCGTTGCCATACTCGGACTTGGATGATGAGGCCCATCTCGTGCGTGATGCAGCCCCCTCTAGTCCCAGCGGGGCACCAGGTCGTCTGGTGGTCGTGCGTCACGGCACCACGTCATGGAGCAAGCGTGGCCGCCACACCGGGCTGACGGACGTGCCGCTGGAGGACGAGGGTAGGCGCCAAGCCACCGAGATGGGGCACAGGCTCGG
>JBELAS010000038.1:0-8865 GCA_049508615.1 Acidimicrobiales bacterium | reverse complement strand
GGCCCGCGGATGGTGTTCGCGACCGGGGCGGTGCTCTACGTCGCCGCCTACACGATGTTCGCGGTCGACTGGCATACGTGGCCCATGCTGCTGGTCGCCTTTACCCTCGCGGGCAGCGGCATAGGTCTCGCCGAGACCTCCGAGTCGGCGTTGGTAGCCTCAATGCTCCCCGAGCACCTTCGTGGAAGCGGCTTCGGCCTACTGGGTGGGATCCAGTCCGCCGGGGACTTCGCATCCTCCGCCGCCGTCGGGCTCCTCTACACCGTTGTGTCGCCGACGGTCGGTTTCGCTTACGCGGCGGGGTGGATGGTGCTCTGCGTGCTGGCATCGAGCGCGATCGCCCTTCCCTCACCGCCTCGAGCAGCCTCGACGACCTAAGGACGGGCGGCGGGCGCAAGCCTCAATGGCCGTCGGCAAGCCCGATGATGATCGCGAGGACTATGAGGAAGCCGACCGTGCCGATGATGGCGCCGGCGATGCCCACGACCAGTCCGATCCCCATCTGGAACTGGGTCAGTTCCCTGCGACCTGATCCACGGTCGGACCTCGCACGCAGGCGTCCTAGACCTGTCATCGCGATCTCCTTCTCCATCGGCGGCAACTCGAGCGCTCCAAACCCTGAGCAGGTGTCGCGGCTTCCTCGCGCCGCTGGCTTCGGGGCAAGAAGCTTAGGTTGAGCCCGCCGGTCGAGCTACGCGCCTATGTGCTCGGTGGGAATGGTACCGAGCTTGCCCTTCTCGTAGTCCTCGAAGGCCTGGACGATCTCGGCACGGGTGTTCATCACGAACGGCCCGTAAGCGGCTACCGGTTCGCGGATCGGCTGGCCTCCCAGCACCAACACCTCGAGCGCGGGCAAGCCAGACTCTTGGCGTTCGTCGGCCGACACCTCGATCGTGTCGCCAGCCCCTAGGACGGCCAGCTGCCCGGTGACGATCGAGTGGCGGTCAGGCCCGACCGATCCTTTTCCGGCCAACACGTAGACGAGGGCGTTGAAGTCGCTCCGCCACGGCTCGACGACCCTGGCTCCCGGGCTCACCGTGGCATGGACCATCGCCATCGGGGTGTGGGTCACGCCGGGTCCCCTGCGCCCTGACAGCTCGCCCGCGATGATCCGGACCAGCGCTCCGCCGTCGGGGGAAGTCACCAGTCCCACGTTGCCGCCGCGAATGTCCTGGTAGCGCGGCGAAACCCACTTGTCCTTCGCCGGAAGGTTCACCCAGAGCTGGATGCCGTGGAAGAGCCCTCCGCTCACCACCAGGGTCTCTGGCGGGCGCTCGATGTGCAGGATCCCACCTCCGGCGGTCATCCACTGCGTGTCACCGTCGGTGATCACTCCTCCGCCACCTACGGAGTCCTGGTGCTGCATGACCCCGTCGATCATGTAGGTGACGGTCTCGAAACCCCGGTGCGGGTGCCACGCTGTGCCCTTGGGCTCCCCCGGCCCGTAGTCGACCTCCCCCATCTGGTCCATGTGCACGAACGGGTCGAGCCGCTCGAGAGCGACACCGGCGAAAGCGCGGCGGACCGGGAACCCTTCCCCTTCGAAGCCCGCCGGCGCGGTCGTCACCGATACGACCGGCCGCGCCAGCGCAGCAGGGTCAGCCGGAGCGATGCGCGGCAGAGTCAGGACGTCGTCGACGTTTACTGCAGGTACGCGCGGTCTCCCTAGCTCGCTCGAATGTTCACGATGCACCCAACGTTACGCGTCGCTTTCGACATCTAGGGTGCCGCCACCAGTCGCCCCCCGAAAGACGCTCGTGACCTAGGCTTTCCCGACCCCGAACAGACCGTCCACCCTCTGTCGGGGAGGTAGCGCTTCACCACTTGTGCTGGCGACCCCACAGCCACGCTGTGGTCGGGGAGCTCGCCGGTGACCACCGAGCCTGCGCCGACCACCACGTTGCACCCGATGCGGGCCCCGGGTAGGACGATCACGCCGGCACCGAGCCAGCTGCCCGACCCGATGTGGACGCTCGACTCGACCGGCCACTGCCTGCCTATGGGCATGTAAGGGTCCTCGTAGGTGTGGTTCTGATCCGTGATGTACACGTAGGGACCGGTATGAACGTCGTCTCCGATCTCGATGCAGAAGTGGCCGACGACATAACTGCCTTGCCCTATGACAGTGCGGTCGCCGATCGAGACCACCGGGTCGCTCACCATCTCCTGGCCGGGCTTCATCCCCGCGCTGAGTGAGACACGGGGTCCGATCATCGTGTGGCTTCCGACGCGGATCCACCGCTCGTTGAACACCGCGCCCAGCGGGAAGGCCATGAGGCTGCCTTCGCCGAACGCGCCGAAGCGCCGCGCGCGGGGATGACCTGGGCCGATCGCGCCCAGGTCGCAGATTCGTTCCCAAAGCACGTCGATTCTTGTTGCCGCGGCTCGGCGAGCCCAGGAAGGAAGCCTCAGAGACACTGCTGCGACTGTAGCTCGGCGCCATCCCGGTGGCCTGGTGGGATGGCGTCCGGGCGATAACCTCGTCATCGCGCTCTGGAGGTAGGGGTGCTGTTGGCCGTGCCCGGCTCGGACACGGCTCGACCGATGCAGGTTGTGGGCACCGTCCCACCAGCACAGGTGGAACACGACGTGAGCCGGTCGCGAGGCCCGCTCGGGAGGAACATGGCAGACGAGACCGAGGCAGGGGAGACGACGAGGACCGGCCGTGGGCACCACATCGCTGGGTCCTCGGCTCACAGCTCGCGAAACAGAGCGTGGCTAATCGCTCTCGTATCGGCCGTCGTCGTCCTGGCACTCGCGGGCGTCTCGCTGGCACTCACTGCAGGGACCAAGTCGACCAGGCTGGCGGCTACGCCGTCGACCGCCGCCACATCGGGCGCGTCGTGCCCACTCTCGGGGGTGCCTGCGGCGGGGGGACAGGTACCCCAACGCCCGGCGCTCGCCATCAAGGTCGACAATTACCCCTCCGCGCGTCCACAGTCAGGCCTCGACAAAGCGGACATCGTCTTCGAAGAGCCAGTGGAAGGAGGGATCACACGCCTGGTGGCTGTCTTCCAGTGCCAGAGCGCCAACCTGGTGGGGCCGATCCGCTCGGCGCGCGCAGTAGACGCTCCGATCCTCGATCAGTTGAGCAAGCCCCTCTTCGTGCACGTCGGGGGCATAAAACCTGTGCTGTCGCGGGTAAGTGAAGCTGACCTCCTCGACGAGAACCTGCCCGCTAACGGGTCCGTCGTCCAGAACCCACCGGGGCGCTACGCCCCCTACGACACGTACGTGTCGACCGCCGCCGGTTGGGAACTTCACCCGAGCGACACCAATCCCCCTGCATCGATCTTCACGTACTCGCCCACGACGCCTTCCGGCACCCCGGTCACCTCGGTCCACATCCCCTACTCGCAAACGAACGACGTGACCTGGAAGTGGGACACCAACATCGGGCACTGGATGCTCTACTACAGCGGCAACCCGGCCACCGTCGCCAACAGTGGTCAGATCGCGGTGCCGAACATCGTGGTACAGACCGTGCAGATCACCTACGGCCCCTGGGTCGAGTCACAAGGTGCGCTCGAGGTCCAGTCACAGCTGACGGGAAGCGGACCGCTCCGGGTGTTCCGGAACGGGCTCGAGGTGACGGGAACCTGGCAACGGTCGTCGCTTGACAGCCCCACGCGCCTGGTGGCTTCGGACGGATCCACGATCGCACTTGAGCCCGGAGAGACATGGGTCGAACTCGTACCCACTTCCATCGCGGTCACGACCACCACTCCTTCGAGTCCTTCGAGCACATCAGGGTAGCGACGTGCAACGGGTAGGGCTGCCTCGTCCTGCCCGATGCGCGTCGTCCAATATGGGGCCTACCCCGCAGGCAAGCGACTCCGGTCAGTCCTTGAGGGTGACCACGACTTCCTCGTTGCCTCTCGCCCCCGCGGCACCTTCGCTTTCACCCTCGCCGATGCCGACAGCGGCATCTCCGGGCAGCAGAGTGCCAGCGAGCTGGGTGCGAATGCGCTCGTTGATCTCAATCATCAGCTCGGGCGTCTCACGCAAGAACTCCTTCGCCTTCTCACGCCCCTGGCCGAGCTGCTCACCCTCGTAGGTGAACCAGGCCCCGGACTTCTTGACGAGACCTAGCTCCACGCCGACGTCGAGCAGGGAACCTTCGCGGCTGATGCCGGTCCCGTACATGATGTCGAACTCAGCTGACTTGAAAGGAGCCGAGCACTTGTTCTTGACGACCTTGACCCTGGTGCGGCTGCCGATCACCTCGGCCCCGTCCTTGATCGCCTCGATCCGCCGGATATCGAGACGTACAGACGAATAGAACTTGAGCGCGCGGCCACCCGGCTGGGTCTCGTTGCTTCCGTACATAACACCGATCTTCTCGCGCAACTGGTTGATGAAGATGGCAACGGTACCTGACTTCGACAGTGTGGACGTGAGCTTTCGCAGAGCCTGGGACATGAGCCGTGCTTGCAGGCCTACATGCGAGTCACCCATTTCACCCTCGATCTCGGCACGCGGGGTGAGCGCGGCCACCGAGTCGATGACGATCACGTCGAGGGCGCCGGAACGGATCAACATGTCGGCGATCTCGAGTGCCTGCTCCCCCGTGTCCGGCTGGGAGATCAGAAGGTCGTCGACGTTTACACCGATGGCACCGGCGTAGACGGGGTCCATGGCGTGCTCCGCGTCGATGTAGGCGCAGATGCCGCCGTTCCGCTGGGCTTCGGCCACGACGTGCATGGCGAGAGTGGACTTGCCAGACGACTCCGGGCCGTAGAGCTCCACGACGCGGCCGCGGGGGAGGCCGCCGATGCCGACCGCTATGTCGAGCGCCATCGCCCCGGTGGAGATCGACTCGATCCCCATGTTCAGGTGCTCGCCCATCCGCATGACGGAGCCCTTGCCGAACTGCTTCTCGATTTGGCTCAGGGCCATCTCGAGCGCCTTGTCACGTTCCATATCCGCGATGCCTCTCTTCCCTCGTTCAACCGTTACGTAGCTCCGACCGAGCCGACCCTACGGAGGGGGTGTGACGCTTTCTGGTTCCCACTGCTCCCATCGGACCCTATTGGACGATGACTCACACCAGTGTAGTTGCGAACACCTGTTCGGTCGAGGATCGGGGACCCGTGCGTCCGTAAAACAGGCGCCGGCACCCCTTCTGATCAGGAACTACACCGTTGTAAGTGTCACACCCCCCTGGGAAAATAAGGGCATGAGAACAACCGTTACCGCCCTTTCGGACAGGCTCCGCACCGAGGCCGACGCCTGGGAGTTCATGGAGGAGCTTCGGTGGCCCAACGGCCCCAAGTGCCCCGCTTGCCACGGCACCGATGTGTACCTGGTGGTCCCGAAAAACGGCATCTCCCGACGCACGGTGTCGGGGTCCATGAGCCAGCGCCGGACGTGGAACTGCCGTCCCTGCCGCCGCCAGTTCTCGGCCACCACGGGGACGATGATGCACGGCACACGGGTGCCGCTTCGGACGTGGGTGTTGTGCATTTTCGAGGCGTGTGCATCGAAGAACGGAGTCTCGGCGTGCGAGATAGAGCGCAAGTACGGCCTTTGCTCGCGCACCGCCTGGTTCCTCATGCATCGCATCCGCGAGGCCATGAAGTCGGATGCCCTGATCGACTCCATGCGCGGCACCATCGTCGCGGACGAGACCTACATCGGTGGCGACCCGAAGCGGATGAACAAGTCCGCTCGCGGCGACCTCTACAAGCTCCGCATGACCCCGTGGGTGGGAGACAAGTTCGACCGGGGCACAGCGAAGACCCCGGTTCTCTCGCTCATCAATGCCGAGACTGGCGAAGTGCGCTCGCGAGTAGTCGCGAAGGTGGACGGTGCGAACCTGCGAAAGATCATCTCCGAGCAGGTGGACATGGCTGGCAGCACGCTCTGGACCGACGAGGGTTCGTGGTACGGACCGCTCGGTCGTGAGTTCATCTCTCACGCGACCGTCAATCACTCCGCCGATGAATACAAAGACTGGATCACCGGAGCGAGCACGAACAAGGCCGAAAACTTCTTCTCGCAGTTGAAGCGCAGTATCGACGGGACGTATCACCATGTCAGTCGGGAGCACCTGCCGAGGTATCTGACCGAGTTCGACTACAGATTCAGCACACACAAGCTCTCGGACGGGGAGCGCATGGCGCGGTTGGTTAGGCGCGCTGAGGGGCGGCGGCTTACATACAAGCGCACTCGTGCCCGCGTAAGCACTCAACATTGAAATGATCCTTGCCCAACGCGGATTGCGTCTCGCGTCCCAAGTATTGCTTTCCCGTAGTCAACAACCCACCAGTATGAATATTGCCCTGATACAGCAGGGATCGGTGCTCCGGGGAACTGGCCTGGGAAGTTGGCCGTGCACTCATCGTCGCTCACACCCCAACCAAGAATGGGGAAAGTGTTGAATGTCCATCGTGTACTCATACGACTAACAACGCATTCGACAATGCTCGCTTCGTCGCCTGCTGGGCGTTTTAGCCACAGCAAGACGCCTTCCTCGGTTGGTTCCCAACCTGATTCCCACGGAGCATCAGTGCCAGATAGTTCGTCGTCGAACCGTTCCATCTGCTTGATGGATTCGCGCACATTGTCCTGGTGCGCCATGAGATCGGCGGTGGTCGGAGGGGGCGAGGCCGGCTCATACCCGCCATTTGCGGTCTTTTGCTGGTATTGGGTAGGGGCGGCGGCGCTGGTCTCTTTGCGCCTCTCCCGCCGCTGCTCAATCAGAGTGATGAGCACGATCCCCAAAATGCACACAACGATGGCCAACAAGAGGCCGCGAACAAGATGATGACGAAGCGGGTAGCCGACCAGCGCAGCCAAGAAGGCCACTAGCAAGCCCTCGCAGATGAGCCGGGCGATTCGCATACCCACGGACCCCCTATAGAACTGCCAAGGAGCCTAGGAGTCGGGCTTGTCCCTTTCCTCGGCTTCCTCCGCTTCCTCGGCTCCCTCGTCCTCCTCGGCTCCGAGGAGGCGCTTGAGGACGTCTTCGCCCTCCAGGGGGTGAAGCGAGAAACGTTCGTCGGGATCGACTGGCATGGCACCCCCAGGCTAGGTCGTGGGGCAGGGCTATGGACGGGGAATCTCGTCTCCGTGGAATGGCAGGCTGCGCCTGTTTTACGGACGCACGGAGCGTCCGAGGATCCCCGGCGGGCACCCGCACGATGCCTGCTCCAGGACCTTCGGTGACACGGAGATTTCCCGCTACACCGAGACACCGAGCGCTCTGACCTGCGAACTGCCCGGTGAGGCACTCAGGCGAGCGGCGCGCGCTCGAGGGTCTCGTAGCGGGCGCCGCCGGCACCCAGCGTGGAGGAGACGAGGACGACTTCCTCTACTCTCCAAGCAGCCCAAATCGGGGTGCCAGCCAGGTTGGCGGGCCCCTTGCCCTGGCCGCGCACGCGAGCCAGGGTCAGGTGGCCGGAAAACGGGCCTGTCTCCGGAGGCCCGCCCCACTTGGCAGTAGCGCTGGACACTCGCGCGGCCAGCACCTCGGTGCCCGCCACCGGCACCTGGAGGATCCGGCGACCGGTGAACCACGCGACAGCCGGGCCCAGCACTGCCTCCACCGTGGCTACCCCGGCTTCGTGCAGCGCAGCGGGCACCTGGCGCAAGGCTTCGGCGACCGGCTCGGCCCGTTCCACCTCGCCCAGGAAACGCAGCGTCACGTGCCACTGGTCGGGCGTGGTCCAGCGCAGCTTCGACAGGTTCGGCCGCGGGAGGACCGCGACGAGCGCTAGGACCTCTTCAGGAGGAGAAATTGCCACGAACAGGCGCATCGGACCCAGTGTTGCCGATCAACGCCGGACGAGGTGGGGACGAGGTAGGAAAGAGCAATCGAGCACACGAATACGAATAGAAGAGGGGTGGAGACGATGAGCTTTCCGACGATCGAGCCGGTGCTTGGCGACATCACCTCCGAACAGGTGGACGCCATCGTGAACGCCGCCAACCGGCAGCTCAAGGGTGGCGGCGGGGTGGACGGGGCCATTCACCGGGCGGCGGGGACCGCCCAGCTGCATGCCGCCTGCGCGCAGCTCGGCGGTTGCGAGCCCGGGGATGCCAAGGCGACCCCTGGCTTCGGCCTGCCTGCCCGGTGGATCATCCACACCGTCGGCCCGGTGTGGGCCGGGGGCACCCGGGGTGAACCAGAGATCCTCGCCTCGTGCTACCGGCGCAGCATCAAGGTGGCAGGTGAGCTCGGGGCCAGGTCGGTGGCGTTTCCTGCGATCTCGACGGGCATCTACGGGTACCCGCCCGAGCTCGCCGCCGAGGTGGCGGTGTCCACGATCGCCTCGACTCCGAGCACCGTCGTCGAAATGGTCCGCCTGGTGGCCTTCGACCATCGCACCCAAGACCTATACGTGGACCTGCTTCGCCGCCAGGCCGGTCGTTCCCGCTCCTAGGACCGCACCCGGCGTCCCGGCCGTTCCCTGCAACCCGGCGCCCTCGGAAAGGATCTTGCGCCGCAACAGGTCGAGCGCGGAGATCGTGGCGTACTGCCGGATGCGCTCGCGATCTCCCGGCAGGTGAACTTCGAGCGACTCCGACGCGCTCCCGGGCAGTGCCAGCCCGATGATCACGGTACCCGGTGAGCGTCCTTCGGATTCGTCAGGACCGGCCACACCCGTAAGGGCAAGGCCGATGTCGGCGCCGAGCACGCGCCGTGCCCCTTCGGCCATGGCTCTCGCGACGCTCTCGGTCACCACCGGACCCTCGGGCACACCGAGGATTGAGAACTTGACCTCCGGGGAGTAGGCGACGATCGATCCGCGCAGCCAGGTGCTCGCCCCTGGCACGCTCACCAGACGCGACGCCACCAACCCGCCGGTTAGCGACTCGGCGAGCCCCAGGGTCAGGCCGAGTACCGCGAGCCGGGAACCC
>JBELAS010000037.1:0-9531 GCA_049508615.1 Acidimicrobiales bacterium | reverse complement strand
TACCACCACCTGCACCGAGCTGCCTGCCTCGACCCGGCGCATTATGGTGACGCCGCAGCCGAGCGTCTCGTCGTCGGGATGCGGCGCCAAGACCAGGCACGATCGGCCACTTGTCGATGCCGTCACGTCGGTGCCGGCTACACGGACCATAAGGCCCAGCGCGGTGCCCAGCGGGGGTTTGAGTGGTACGAGAGCTTCATCAACGCGTCGCTTGAGGGCCGGTCGAAACACAGCGACGAAGGCTAGTGCGGAGTCACCGGCGCCCCGGGTTCCCGGCAGTGAGCCGCCTCGTGCGGTCGTCAATGGCCTCTCTCTGTCGGGTACGCCGTGCCGCGGCCCGCGGGACGATGGCAGCGAAAAGGGCCTTCACGCGAGTCCGTGTCGGATACCCGGGATCGGCGGCGATGCACCAGCATCGCCGACGGCCACCTGGGCGGCCGCTCGCGAGTGCCTCACGCGCCTCGGCCAATTTCAACGCGTGGCGCAGTACCGCCAGGTGCTCATTCGCGACGGCTCGCTCGGACTCGGTCAGGTCAGAACGAGCGAGAGCCTTTGCCAACGTGACGGTCTGAGCCTCGAACAAGCGGGTGGGCAACGACGTCAGGCTGCCTGGCCGCAGGCGCGTGCGGGCGAGCGGCAGGTAGACCAATCCGGCTCTCGCGCCGCCGAGGATGAGGCGAACCCAGCCGTCCCAGTCCTCGGCACAGGGAAGCGACTCGTCATAGCCGCCGGCGTCTACCAGCAGCTGTCGGCGGAACGCCGAGCGACCAGGTACGAAGTTGTCGCGCAGAATCCCCAGACGCTGGTCGGAGGTCACGAACGTGTTGGGGTCGGTCCTGCCACGCCCGAGGTCGCGGCCGTCGGCTTCGAGATAGGCGTCGCAGCACAGGATGTCGAGATCCGGTCGAGCGGTCGCAAGCCGAGAGAGCTCAGCCAGCATCGACGGGAGGTAGAGGTCGTCCGCGTCGCAAACGGACACGAACTCCCCGGTCGCGTGTCGCAACCCGAGGTTGCGCGCCGCGGCCACCCCCCGGTTCTCCTGTCGCAGCACGATGATGCGTTCGCGATAGGAAACGAGCGCGTCCTCGAGTTCGTCGGTGGATCCGTCGTCACAGACGATGACCTCGTGCGCGGGCGCGGTCTGTGCCAACACCGACTCCACCGCCTCACCGACGGTGTCCGCTGCCTGGTAGCACGGGATCAGAACCGAGAATGTCGGCGGAGCGCGACGGTCCGGCCGGGGCGCTCCAACCACCGGTGGGACGACGTAGGGCACCGTGTCGGGCTCACCCACGTGGCGAGTATGACATGGGGCCGTCAGCGGGTGATCCGCGTGGATGGCCCGATCATCTCTGGCAACGGGCGACAGCGCGAGCGATGGCTCGCCTCGACCTCCGTGGACTGCGGCTCCTCTCGGGTTGCCGCCCGACGCCGCCGGTCATCGCGGCCTTCTCCAAGAGGATGTCGCCTCAGAGGTTGAGAGTCGCTTGTACCCCGGCAGTCACATCCCGGGCGTCCAGGGAAGAGGCGGTCGCCGCCAGCGCATCGTCGGCCCTTGGGGACCACCGTGGCCCGTTCGTATTGGTGACGGCGGGCGTGGGGCATTCGGGCACTACGTGCCGGCGGGGTAGGCTTCGGCAATGGTTGACGTTACCAATACCGGCGGGAGCGCCAAGAAACCGAAGACCGCTGAGATGCACCCCGGTCCGGGTTTTCGGATCAAGTCGCACATCGAACGCCCGGACCGAGATGTCATCGAAGGGTTCGCGGCGTTCGAGACGCCTGCCATATCCGACCTGATGAACAGGCTCTTCACCATGAACTGGGCGATCCACCGCCTGACCGCGCCCGAGTTGCGGGTCCTCGGACCCGCGTGCACTGTGAAGGTGTTCCCCGGGGACAACCTGATGGTGCACAAGAGCCTGGACTTGGCACGCCCCGGCGACGTCATCGTGGTCGATGCTGCATCGACCACGAATCACGCGGTGCTCGGCGACCTGGTGACCACGAAAGCGCGCCATCGGGGCATCGCGGGCTTCGTTGTCGACGGACTGGTGCGCGACCTGCCGGGCATCCTGGCACTCGGCGATTTTCCCGTGTTCGCCCGCGGAGTCACCCCGATCGGCCCATTGCATCGCGGGCCCGGCGAAGTCAACTTCCCCGTGTCCGTGGGGGGGATCGTCGTGAACCCTGGCGACTTGATCATCGGGGACCTCAACGGCGTCGTCGTCGTGCCTTGTGACTACTGCCCGGCGCTCTTGGCCCGGCTGCGCGCGCAAGCCGAGGCGGAAGCGGACTACCTGCGAGCAGTAGCCGAGGGCCGGTTCTCCAATGCGTGGGTCGACGACACACTCGCCGACGGTGGTGTGACCGGCGAGGACGACCCGTCGACTTGGTAGGCCGCTTGGTAAGTGCGGTGCCCGCCGTCTTGCTGGGCGGAACGGGAACTTCGTTGGCCGTTGCCCGCTCGATCGGCCAGGCAAAGATCCCCGTCACTATCCTCGGAGACGGTCTTAACGACATCGTCGCGAGGCGATCGCGCTACTGCAGCCGATACGAGCACTTCGCTCCGCCTTCATCCGGTCCGACTCCACCAGTGGGGGAGCGTTGGCTCGAGTGGCTGCTCGCCTTGCGCCAGCCCTCGGTCCTCCTGCCGTGTTGCGATGAAGGCCTCGAGCTCATCGCTCGCCATCGCGACGCGCTGATGACGGCCGGTCACCTGCCAATCGAGGCTGATGACCGCGTCCTGCTGGCGATGCTCGACAAGGTCGAGACGTATCGGATGGCATCTGCGCTCGGGGTGGGCGTTCCTCGCACCGCGCAGGTGACCTCGCTCGAGGAGGCCAACGACGTTTGCGCGAGCCAGTTCGACTTTCCGTGTGCCGTCAAGCCCGTCCGCTCCGACCAGATGATTCGGGATCTCCCCAACTATGCGTCACCGAAAGGTGCGCTCGTGCGTGATCGATCGGAGCTCGCCCGGGCGGTCGAGCCCATCGTCTCGATCGGGTTGCCGCTGCTCGTGACCGAGTTCATCCCCGGCGGCGACGACCGGCTCTGCTCCTACTACAGCTACTTGGACAACGAGGGGCGCCCGCTCCTGCACTTCACCAAACGCAAGTTCCGGCAGTTCCCACCGATCTTTGGCAACGGCACCTATCACATAACCGCGTGGCAACCCGACGTTGCCGAGCTCGGCTTGCGGTTCTTCCAAGGTGTCGGGCTGCGCGGGGTCGGCAACGTGGAGTTCAAGCGCGACCCACGCGACGGCCAGTTGAGGCTCATCGAGTGCAACGCCCGGTTCACCCTCGTGACCGACCAAGTCCGTCGTGCCGGCATCGACCTGCCGCTTCTCGCCTATAACCGGCTCACCGGCCGACCGCTCCCGCCACTGGACTCGTTCCGCGACGGCGTTCGGCTGTGGTACCCGTCGCTCGACTTCCGCGCCTTTCGCCGGTATCACGCCGCAGGTGAGCTGTCCACGGTCGCCTGGCTGTGCAGCTTGGCCCATCGCCAGCACCTGTCCGTGCTCGACTGGCGCGACCCGATGCCGTTCCTCACGGCGGTACGGGGACGCCTCCGCTCGGCCGCTCGACAGGCGTCGGAGGTACCGGAGGGCCACGGGCCGTCGGAGCTGGCCCGGCCGTGAGCCGCGAGCTACGACCGAGGTTCACCACCCGTTGCCTCAATTCGCTCACCCGGGTGGGACGGCCCGGACGGGTCGTGGCCCAACGGCTCGACCGCTTCCGCGTCGCCGGTTGGCCCAACGGCCGTCTCGCCTGGCAGGTGACGGGAAGAGAGGCGGAGAACGCGCTCTTCGAACGACAGGCCGCCTTGTACCGCCGGATCTGGGTCGAGGCTGCGACAGCCGTCGGGGCGAAGGTCGAGCATCTCGGCGACGAGTTCCTGGCGATCCGCCGCGGTGGCGTCGAGACGGTGGTCCGGCTTCACCTGGTCATGTTCGACCACCCCGCCACGATCGCCCTCGCCCTCGACAAGACCGTGATCCACCGACTGCTCGCTCACGGCGGCTTGCCGGTCCCTGAGCACCGGCGCCTGGGCGAGATCTCAAGGGTCGAGGCGCTTGCGTTCATGACACAGGGCGAGGGGTGCGGTGTGGTCAAGCCCGCCAACGGCACGGGAGGTGGGGCGGGAGTGACCTGCGGGGTCGAGACCGCCGACGACCTGGCTCGCGCCCAGATGGCGGCCGCGGTCTTCGATCGGGACATCTTGATCGAGCGGACGATCACCGGGGACGAGTACCGGCTCTTGTTCATCGACGGTGAACTCCTCGACGTCGTCCGACGGTGCCGTCCGAGAGTCGTGGGCAACGGACGCTCCACCGTGACCGCACTCATAGCCGCGGAGAACCAGCGTCGGCTGGACGCCGGTGAGGGTGAGGTCGCGCGGCTGTTGCGTGTCGACCTCGACTGCGCGCTGGCCCTGCGAAAGGGCGGCTGGACGGCTCGGTCGGTGCCGCCCGAGGGTCAGGTGGTGGTCGTGAAGAGCACGGTGGGGGAGAACGCGCGGGGAGACAACGCCACGGTTCATGGTGGTCTCGCCGACTCGATCGTGCAGGCGGCCGCTCGGGCCGCGACGTTCTCCCGGATCAGGCTCGCGGGTGTCGACCTGGTGACCCCGGATCCGACCCGAACGCTCGAACAGGCCGGCGGCGCCATCTTGGAGGTGAACGGGACACCGGGGCTCCACTACCACTACGAGGTCTCCGATGCTGAGCACGCTACGGCGGTGGCGGTGCCCCTGCTCGAACGGCTGCTCGTCGAAGACGCCGCTCGATGAGCCCGTCGACAAACGCCGTGCCCGACGGGGTCGAAGGCACGACCCGACCGACGGTCTCGGTGTGCCTGCCGGTTTCTCGAAGCTCGGCCTTCACCACCAGGGCTCTCGACAGCATCGTGGGCCAGCAGCTCGACGATCTCGAGGTGCTCGTCGGTGACGAGACAGGCGAGTCAGGCGCTGCCGTCGACGCTGTCGCGGACCGCCGGGTCGACTACCGCCGGAACCCCTGCCGCCTCGGCTACAGCGAGAACCACGTAGCTTTGCTCGACCGGGCGAGAGGGCACTATCTCGCCGTCTTGCACGACGACGACTGGTGGGAACCGAGCTACCTCTCCTCGCTCACCGCTGTACTCGATGCAGATCCTGCCGTCGGCGTCGTCTGCTGTGACGTGAGCCGCGACGTGGAAGGTGGGACTGAGCCTGAAGGCGAATGGCCCATCCCGCTCGTCCCCGGACGCAACGAGGATGTTCTCGAGGTGCTGCTGCGCGAGGAGTGGTTCCTGCTGCCCAGTGCCACCGTGTTCAGGCACGAGGTGTGGGACGGCGCGGCGAGGGAGTGGCAACGTGACTTGCACACCTCCGAACTGCAGCTTTACCTCTCTGCCGCAGAGGCCGGGTGGGCCTTCTACTACCTCCCGGAGCCCCTGGTCCACTGGCTGCAGCACGGCGGCCAGTCAAGCGTCCATCGCGGCGGTGACTTCGGCTTGGCCATGGCGGACGACGTGCTTGAGTTCTGGGCGCGCTGGTTGAGCTTCCGCCCGGCGGGCTTGACCGAGGCGAGCTCACGCCAACGGGCGAAGGCACAGCTGCGCCGCGCCCGCGCACTGATCCTGCTGGCGCAGCGGGCAGCGGCACGAGAAGCGTTGGCCGAGGCTGCCACCTTGGCCGGTCCCGACCTGCCCGACCTACGACGGTTGGCCTTCGCGGCCCGCGTGCCGGGACCGCTCCTGCGAGTCGGTTTGGGTGCGAAGCGCGCAGCCCAGCGCACTACCCATACGCTGCTCGATCGGTCCCGCCGGTAGCCGTCGTGCCCGGCGAGCCCTACCGGAGGGACGTTCCGGGGTCGGTTGGGACCGACAATCAAGGACCGATCCGGGTCGTCGTCTACACCGACTCGCTTCCCGGGGGATCCCAAGCCAGCCTCGCGACACTCGTCGGCTTTCTCGGGGACAGCATCGACCTCACGGTGATGGGGACCTCCGAGGCGCGCGTGGCCGACGTTGCGACTGCACGCCCAGGCACTGCCACCTGCGTGGTACCGGCGGTGCGAAGCAAGTTCGACGTCCGCTCGATCGGCGCCCACGTGCGTGCGATTCGCCGTCTGCGCCCCGACGTGCTCCACGTGAGCTGTGACAACCCGTGGTCGGCACCGTACGGGCTCCTGGCCGGCGTCTTGACAAGGACCCCGACGATCGGTGTGGTGCACGGCCCGGCGCCGGCATGGCGCCGTCGGCAACAGATGCTGGTCCGGCGGCTCGCCCCGGCGGTCGACGCCTACGTGAGCGTGTCAAGAAGCTCGGCCACCGCCACGGCCGGCGCGCTCGGTCTGGCTGCTGGATCTGTGCGCACTATCTACAACGGTGTGCGGGCACCGACCTTGCCACCGATCACGATGGGGGCACCGGCTACGGTCGAGCGCCTGCCTGGCACCGAGCCCGTTGTGGCCGGCACCGGTCGCTTCTCGCCCGAAAAGGGGTTCGACGTGCTGATCCAGGCGATGGGCAGGCTTCCACGGGCTCGGCTCGTCCTCTTCGGCGACGGCGAGGAACGATCGGGCCTCGAGGCACTGGCAACCCGGCTCGGGCTCGCCGACCGGGTGCATTTCGCGGGATGGGTCCCCTCACCGTGGAACGCCGGCTCACAGATCGACGTGCTCGCCGTGCCTTCGCGCTCGGAGGGGTTCGGCATCGCCCTCGTCGAGGCGATGTTGGCCCGGATCCCGGTGGTGGCCTCCGAGGTCGGGGGGATCCCGGAGATCGTCGAGCACGAGAGGACCGGCCTCCTCGTGCCCGTCGATGACGCATTGGCGTTGTCGAAGGCCATTGAGCGCCTCCTCGACAGCCCGCAGCTTCGAGAACGTCTCGTGGACGGTGCCGAAGCGATGGCATCGGCGCGCTACGCGCCGGAGGCGATGGCCGCCGCTTACGAGGCCTTGTACACCGAGGTCCTGACGGATCGAGCGTCCAAGAGACAGCGAGTCCGCGTGCCGCGGTCGCGAAGGTGACGATCGGCGATAGCACGACCTGCCAACGAAGACGCGTTGACTCACGCAAAGTAGACGCATAGCTGCGGATGACACAGAATCGCGGGCTCCTCCGAGAGTGTGCCATGGTCCGGAAATCCCCTGCTGCAGCTTCACCGTCCTGATGTCACGCCCGGCCGAGGTATGACTTGAAGTCGCGGATTCCAAGAACCAGTGGCCCGATTCGTCGGGGCCAGCGTGATTGGGCCCGCAAGGTGGCGAACACGCTCGATGCCCTGCTCGTGTCGATCCACCCCCAGGCGAAAGTCGATCCTCACCGAGATCCAGATGCCGAGGGCAAGCACCATGCCCTCGAAGCCGCCTAACGCTTCGACACCCGAGTTCCGCCCAGGCAGCCGAAGGCCGCCGACAAGGTCAACGACGACATCGGCGCGCTGCCCGCGTTCTGCGACTTCCCCGCCGAGCACTGGATCCACCTGAAGACCTCGAACCTGATCGGATCGGCCTTCTCGACGGTGCCGAACAAGACGGCTGGTAACAGCATCTTTTGGTTCGCCTTGTCGCCAGTTTCTCAAGCCTCGCCGACGCAGTGTCGATAGTGCTTCAGGAGGATAGGAACGAAAGCACCGGACGAAAGGGCAAGCCCCTCGCGAGGGGGGGGACGCAAAGCCACGGGGCTCACTGAGCGAGCCGGGTTGCCGAATGGGTGGAGTTCGAGACCGAACCTTTGATTCACCTGCCAATTCGACGCCCAGGTCTCTCGGGGGAGAGGGAAGGCCATGGGTCGATCGACGCTTAGGCAGATCTTCAAGTATCGGACAGCACTGTTTTGCGGGTTGGTGGCCCTGGCCACAGGCACTACGGCCGTCGCCTTGGTCGCCAGCGGAAATGCCGGCGCGTCGTCCTCGGTCGCTCTGGGCGTCTATGCCGGCGCCGGGAATGCCTCAGGCGTAGCGTCGTTCGTGTCCACCACCGGAGCACCAGTGGCGATCGCCAGCGACTACCTCGACGGCAGCTCCGGCTTCGCCTACATGGTCAGCAACTACTCCTACGGGTTGTCGGCGTGGCAGGGCAAGGGATACCGGCTGGTCGTCGGCATCCCCATCAACCCGAATGCAGGATCCAACTCGACGGTACTGGCCAACGGCGCAGCCGGGGACTACAACAGCTACTACACCACTCTCGCCCAGAACGCGGTGGCCCTCGGTCTGGGAAACACCATCTGGCGGCCGGGCTGGGAGTTCGACCAGCAGCTCGTGACCACCGACGCCGACGCCATCAACTACGCGGCGTACTACCGCAACATCGTGACCACCATGAAGGCGGTGTCTTCCGCGTTCCAGTTCACCTGGGACGGCGCGCTCGACGGGACGTCGAACGGCAACGCCTGGGCAACGCTCGATGCCTACCCCGGTGACGCCTACGTCAACTACATCGCCCTCGACTTCTACGACCAGACGTGGGACGGGTCGTGCGGCCTGCCGTTCAACAACACCATGACCCAGGCCCAAGAGGCCTGTGCCTGGTCCGGTGACCAGTCCAGGAGCCTCGCCCGCCTGTCGAGCTTCGCGTCGGCTCATTCCAAGCCCGTCGCCTTCCCCGAGTGGGGAGTCATCAGTCGCTCCGACGGTCACGGCGGGGGTGACGACCCGTACTGGATGAACAACTTCACCGCTTGGATGACCAACCCCGCCAACAACGTGGCGTTCGCGAGCTACTTCGACTTCAAATCCTGACCGACTACCCGAACTCCCTGGCCGCCTACCAGAAGGCACTTCACTCCTCGACGGGGTCCACCACCACGACGGATCCGCCGACCACGACCACCACCACGACGGATCCGCCGACCACGACCACCACCACGACGGATCCGCCGACCACGACCACCACCACGACGGATCCGCCGACGGCTCCGGTGGCCCCGGCCGGGCTGACCACCTCTGTGAGCGGGACCACGGTCACGCTCAATTGGAGCAACCCGTCGAACGCCCAAGGCGACGACGTCTACCGCGACGGAGTCAAGATCGCCTGGCCCGGGTGGCCGAATCCGGTGGTCACGAGCTTCCAGGACGCGGGCCTTGGAGCCGGCACGCACTCGTACTACGTCACGGCCTACGACGGCAACGGCGAGGGACCAGCGAGCAACGTGGTGACCGTTACCGTTGGGTCCACCGTGACGGCGCCGGCATCACCACCGATCACAACGTCGCCTCCGGTCGCCCCGACCGGGCTGACCGCCACCGTGAGCGGGACCACGGTCACGCTCAAGTGGAGCAACCCGTCGAGCGCGCAAGGCAACAACATCTACCGCGACGGAGTCAAGATCGCCTGGCCCGGGTGGCCGAACCCGGTGGTCACAAGCTTCGTGGACACGAGCCCTGGAACCGGCAAGCACTCCTACTACGTCACGGCCTACGACGGCAACGGTGCGGGTCCAGGTAGCAACGTGGTAACCGTTACCGTAGCGACAACGGTCACGAAGCACCACCACTGAGCGCCACAGCGGGACCCGTGGGGTGCGGACAGTCTCA
>JBELAS010000036.1:0-8975 GCA_049508615.1 Acidimicrobiales bacterium | reverse complement strand
CCGGGTCGATGGCTTCCACGCCGGCCAACGCGGGTACCGGGTCGATGGCTCCCACGCCGGCCAACGCGGGTACCGGGTCGATGGCTCCCACGCCGGCCAACGCGGGTACCGGCCTGATCGGGGACGGTTCGTCCTTCGCGGGGCCCGAGGTCCAACAGTGGGTGACCGACACTGCCAAGCCGCCTTACACACTGACCGTGGACTACTCGCCTTACAGCTCCGCCCAAGGCAGATTCGATTTCGCCAACCGATCAGTTGACTTCGCTGTCAGCGACATCCCATACCAGGCTCGTGCCTTCGACACGGCTCAGCCGACGTTCCCGTTCATATACGTACCGGTGACTGCTGGAGGCTTGGCCTTTATGTACCACCTGAACGGCCTCCCGTCAGGAACGACACTCCAGCTGTCGAGCTACTCCGCCTGTGCGCTCATGACCGGTGGCGTAAAGACATGGAACGACCCCATCATTGCAGCCGACAATCCTGGAGTCTCGCTTCCGTCGACGGCAGTGCATCCTGTCATCCGGTCAGACTTGGCCGGGACGAACTTCGTGCTCCAGGAGTACTGCATCCACGAGCAACCGGCCCTATGGCGAGACTTCGTCACCTCGCCGGCCGTGACCCAAGAGCCAGGCCAGGTGTATGACCTCAGCCCTACCTCGCCGCGTTCGGACTGGCCTCTCTTCCCGGGGATCATCGAAGCTTCGGGCTCAGACGATGCCGCCAGCGACGTGGCAGCGCCGAACAACGACGGCTACATCACGGGGGTCGAGACAGCGTACGCGATCAAACATGGTCTTCCAGTGGCGTCAGTGAAGAATGCCAGCGGCTACTACATGCAACCAGGTGCGGACAATGTTGCGTCGGCACTTGCCTATGCCACGCAGAATGCCGACGGTACGCACAATCTCAATTTCGATGGTGCGGGCAAGTACGTTTACAATCCTTCGACCTACAGCTACCTGCTGACCCCCACGACTGGATGGAGTGCTGCTAAGGGCAACGTACTCAGCCAGTTCGCCAATTATGCGCTAACGCTTGGCCAACAGAAGGCGCCTGAGATCGGCTACGCCTCGCTCGGTCTGTCGCTCGAGCAGTACGGGGTGAATTCCATCAAGGCGGCCGTACCCGGCGCAGTGGCGCTGACCTCGGCTGAACAGGGCGCATACCAATGCGGCGACCTCACACCTGCCGAGGTACGGGCTGGCCAGACGAAGCCCACTTGTGGCGTGACTAATACGAACAACTCCGCTACACCTGGAGAAGCAGCCAATGGCAACGGCTCGACTGGTGCCGGTGCCGTCACCGCCAGTGGAACCTCAGCTCGATCTGGACAGGGGACGTTCCCAGGGGTCGACCCGGGAGTGTCTCTCACGGGATCCTCCGCTCTCGCATTCACCGGGATCAACCCACTTCCGATAGTCCTCCCCGGGCTGCTGCTGATAGGGGTCGGGTGGGCGGCCCGACGTCGTCTACGGGCGCGCATTCGATGAGCCCCTATCGCTGTGCCCGGCACAGGATCGTCATTGCCGGCGTGGTTGCGTCGGTGCTGAGCACAGCAGCGTGGCTCGCCCCCCCCGGGCGTGCTTCGGCCTCGGACGCTTCGACGACACTCTTTGCTGAGGGTGGGTCCTTCGAGCTCAATCTCATGAACAAGTTGCAAGCCGACGGTGGCTCAGCGATAGCGCCCATGGTCCCGGCCTACTTCGACGCCAATATCGACCAGGCCCGTGATGACTTCGCGAGTGGCACGGCCGACTACGCGGTCTCTGAGGTCCCACTCACCACTTCTCAGGCGGCAACGGCGGCACAGAACCACCGGTCCTTTGCCTATGTGCCCTTTGCCGCGAGCGCCGTTGCTATCGGAGCCGTGGTGGAATGCGGCAACGACCAGACGTTCAAGCCGACGACACTTTGCGAGAACCTTCAGTTGACGGTTCCGCTCCTAGCCAAGGTGTTCACCAACGGCATAGCTGACTGGAACGACACTCAATTGTCACAGCTGAGCGGTGGCAAGCCCGCCCCATGCACAGACGCAAGCAAGCAGATCAGCGCGCTGACCGGAGTCGACCCGTCGGCGTCGAATGAAGCGCTGGCTTCTGTGTTCCTGAACGACCCGACGGCCAAGACGACCTGGGAAGCCTACTTGCAGAAGAACAAGGTCACCGACGACACCCCATCCGAGCACTGGCCGACGGGCGGATCGGTTACAGGCGGTGACCTCACTCTGGCCAACGGCCTAGTACAGGTCAACCAGGAGACGCTCCAGCCCCAGACGAACCCTTCACTATGGGGGCAGGGGGCCGTCGCTGCACTGCCGGCTGACTGGCTTGGTCCTCCACGAAACATCCTCACTACAGACCCGACCACGAACATGACGATCGCCATCCAGAACGCGGCCGGCCAGTACGTGCTGCCTACGAGCGCTGCTACCAGTGCCGCGCTGAACGACGCGACCATGGAACCAACCACGAACCTGGTGACGTTCAATGCAAACCCGAGCGACGCAGCCTCTTACCCGATCGACGTCATGAGCTACTTGGTGGTTCCAACCTCGGGGCTCAGCGCGGCAAAGGCCACCGCTCTTGCGAGTTTCATCAAGTTCGTGCTGGGTGCGACAGGCCAAGCGGACGTCAAGTCGCTCGGCGACGCCCCCGTCACCACCGCGATGGCCAGTGCCGGGATGAAGGTGGCCGACCAGGTGGCCGCGGAAGCGACGCAGACCTCCACCACCTCCACCACCTCGACTACCGCCGCCGAAACGACGGCAAGCAACGGCTCGACGGGCCAAGGATCGACGGGCCAAGGATCGACGGGTGACGGCGCAACTGCCGCCGCCGGCTCGAACCCGACGCTTGCGTTCACCGGAGGGCTGCCGCTGCCAATCGCTGTGACTGGTGGCGGTCTCCTGCTTCTTGGGGGCGTCTTTCGAAGGGCGATCCGGCGACGGATGGTGTCTCGGGGCTCAGGACCGTGAGCAGACTTGTCCAGTTCTGGGTTGCTCGCGAGCTGACCAAGGCGGGAGGGCCGCGGTGACTGCGTTGAGCGATCCTCGAACCGCTGGTCCATCCTGGCCGGACACGTCTGAACCTGCGGGCGCCGCTGCTTTGACTGTCGCCGGACCAACGGCGCCTGCTCTTGAGCCAAGAGCACCGTCGCGCCTGCTGGCACAGGACGTGAGCGCCTGGTTCGGCTCCAACAAGGTCCTCGAGCGGATCTCGCTCGAGATGATGCCCGGAAAGGTGACGGCGTTGATCGGTCCGTCGGGGTGCGGTAAGTCGACGTTTCTACGGATTCTCAACAGGATGCATGAGCTGGTTCCCGGAGCCGCCATGTCGGGTTCTGTCGCACTCGACGGTGTGAACGTCTATGGCGCGGGGCTTCCGGTGACCGAGACGCGGTCGCACATCGGAATGGTCTTTCAGAAGCCCAATCCGTTCCCGTCCATGACGATCGCTCAGAACGTGCTCTCTGGGTTGCGCCTGTCCGGAAAGAAGGTCCGTAACGCGGATGCCTTGGTACAGGAGTGTCTCGAACGGTCCGGCTTGTGGCGGGAGACGCGGAACCGGCTGAACGAGCTTGGAGCCGCCATTTCGGGAGGGCAGCAGCAACGCCTGTGTATAGCGAGGGCGTTGGCCGTGCGCCCGCGAGTCCTGCTCATGGACGAGCCATGTTCGGCTCTCGACCCCATTTCCACCGGCGTCATCGAGGAAACCATCCGGACGCTTTGCCACGAGCTGACCATCGTGATCGTGACCCACAACATGCAGCAGGCGCAGCGTGTTTCTCACAACTGCGCGCTCTTCCTCGTCGACGGGGAAGGTCTCCCCGGACGAATCGTGGAAGCGGGACCGACTGAGCAAGTCTTCGGCGATCCGCGCGACCCTAGAACCGCAGACTATGTACACGGACGGTTTGGATGACGCAGCTGGTGGGAGTTAGCGAATTCGACCTTCGTCTGCGCAGAGCTGCGTCGGCCCACTGGCGACGCGAATGGCAACAGCGTTGGCGAGATGCCCCGCCCCGCACCCGCACCGCGATCCAGCTCGCCATCCTGGTAGGAGCTGTGTTGTGCGCGTACAGCTACTCGTTGAAGACGCTTCTCCAGACGGCCGGCATGGAGACTCCACTTGCGTACACGAGTCTTGTTCCTGCCATCGCCTTGGGCTTGGCCGCCGTGCACCGTCGCCCGGCACGGGCGGAGCCGGCAATCTATGACCGTCAGGTCGACTACATCGTGGGTATTCCGTTCATTGCCGCGGCGACGGTAATCAGTCTCGCCCTTCCGGGAAAGCTCTCGGCCATGTATTGGGTGTGGCGGATCGACCTGCTGTCGTTGCCGATGTTCGTGGCTGGAGTGGTCGCGGTGGTCTTCGGGGTGCGGATCCTGTGGCGCCAACGGCTCGCCGTGGGCTATCTGTTCCTGGCGTGGCCGTGGCCCTATTCGGCGGTGCTGCTGCGGGTGCTCGACGCCTCCACGAACGCGACACTGACGGGCCTGCGCATCATGTTGCGCATCCTGCCCGTTGCAAAGCCTGTTTCGTCGCTGGATGGTTCGTTGTTCGTCGTTGTTCACGATGGCCGATCGTTTCCCCTCAGCGTGGTGTCGGCGTGTTCTGGGATCAACAGCATTGTCGGTTTCCTGCTAGTCGGAGCCGCGTTCGCCGCGGTGGTACGCGGTCCCATACTCCGGAAGGTCCTTTGGCTAGTCAGCGGCATGCTGCTGCTTTGGGTCATCAACCTGGGACGGTTGCTGTTCATCTTCTGGGCCGGTCACGAGTGGGGTGAGCGTGTCGCCATCCACATCCTCCATCCGTTTGTGGGTTTGCTCACCTTCGGCGCAGGTGTGGTGATCATGGTCCTCGCCATCCGGCCTCTTGGCATGACCATCGGGCCGCCCTCGAGCGGCCAGGCCGTGACACCGGCCAGGGCTCCTCGAGCAGGACGTCGGAGGCAGCCCATCGCCGTACCGACCGTGTACGCGGCCGTCGTGATCGTCCTCGCCATAGCCATCGTCCTAGGCGTGGCCAACATCGGTCTTCGCTCCTACGACCTCGTCGCCGACGCTGCTGGGGAGCCGAAGCTCCTGTCCTACCATTCCGCCCCCGTAGCTCCCACGGGAT
Source organism: Acidimicrobiales bacterium (assembly GCA_049508615.1). Lineage (GTDB taxonomy): Bacteria > Actinomycetota > Acidimicrobiia > Acidimicrobiales > UBA8190 > Bog-564. The sequence goes on along the minus strand of JBELAS010000036.1, from coordinate 3,852 downwards.
GGAGATGGCGTCTCAATGCCCGTTACAACTGGGCGAAGCCGCTGTTCGGGGAGGATTCGACCTGGCTCCGGTATTCCTTCGTGCCGACTGGCAAAGGAGGGGACCTTCACGCGCTCTTCGGAGTGACCGCAGACGTCATCGACACGTCAAACCTCGAGACCTTCTCCGCATACGGAGTGGAAGCCTGCTACCAGTTCCACGGACTCTCGCTTCGCGACGTCGCCCAGGTGAACGTGGGTGGCGGCGTCACGGGCCAGTCCATGTCCTTCTCGGGCACTGGACGCCAGAGCTGGTCGGTCGTGTACTGGATAGTTCCAGTGAAGACAGCGCATGCCACCAGCTACGAGCGATTTGTCCTGTATCTTCTCAATGCTCGTGGCGCGACGGGTACGCACGTGCCGAGTGGGGTCAAGATCACGAATGTGGCAGGCTCGCTCGGCAGTACTGGCTCCGACGTCCAGCTCGTGGTGAACAGGACGTTCCTGGTGGCGTTCGCCCACGAGCTAATCCTGCATCAGGCCCAGCAGGCGTCCGGGAACGGTGGGCACGTGAATCCGGCCGTCTCACTCTCCTGACACAGAGCTCGTCGTCAACCCCGCATCGATCGTGACCCCTCGAGGTACAAGCGTGGCAGGATCAGGAAACGGTGCCCCAGGGCCGGGACTGGGCGATCGACACGACGAGCAGGTTGAAGGCCCTCAGGCCAATGACCTGTGCCGTCGCTTCTGCGAGGAGCTCATGGCCGAAGCGATTGCGACCGTCGAACGGTCATCGGTCGCACCCACTATGGGCGTGGACTGGGAGCAAGTATCAGCTTCGACCGAGCACCTGGGGTCCAACGAACTGGCGATGGGTAGTGCAGTGTTGTTCGTAGCAGGGGCGGCACGGCGGATTCGCGAACAGGCTCAAAGCCAAGAAGATCAGGTGCCACGGACCAATGGGAATGGAGGTGTTCAAGGTCTACAGGTCGACGACATCGCCACCCCTCCCACCTCGCGAATCCATTTGCAGCCATTGCCGCCTCAGGTGCTCCCGGACGTCCCGAAGGTCTCTGCACGGCCCTATGAGGCTCCGATCCACGCGACATCTACGGTCACTACGACACTCACTCCAACCACGACAGTACCGGCCCCTGCGGCGGCACCGACCGACTTCGTCCACGCTCCTGCTGAGTCAGACGATGCGCCGGGCCCGATTGCATCCGCTGCATACGCAGATGTCGCACAAGCTCGTCGCCTTAACAGGAGACTGCGTCTTGCGTTTACCGGATTTGGCTGGGTACGCAACATCGGGTTGATCCTCGTCCTGTTCGCCGCATGGCAGTTGTGGGGGACCTCGATCGAACATGCTCATGATCAGGCCTTCTTGCGCCACGAGTTTCAGGCCCACGTCCAGCACGTGAAGCCGTCGCGAACAGGCCCGGTCCTGATCGCGTCGACGGTCAGGCTGCCCGAACCGGCCCAAGGCTCGGTGGTCGCGCATTTGCAGATCCCTGCCATAGGTGTTGATCAATACGTCGTCGAAGGGACAGGAGAAGGGGACCTGGCCAAGGGCCCTGGACACTACATAGGGACCGCCATGCCCGGCCAGTCGGGGAACGTGGCAATCGCCGGGCACCGCACCACGTACGGAGCTCCGTTCAACCGGCTGGACCGACTCACCCCTGGCGACCCAGTCATGCTTACGACCCCTAGCGGTGAGCTCCTCACGTACGTCGTCTCGCAACCCCCTGTCGCTGTTTCACCCCGCGATGTCTCGATCCTCAATACCTTCGATGACAACCGTCTCACGTTGACGACTTGCAACCCTAAGTTCTCCGCTTCACAGCGCCTCGTCGTGGTGGCCACTCTGCGTGCGTCAGTCGCGACACCTGTACCTCACAAGGTCCACGTCGTCGTGGGCTCTACTGGCTGGAACATCAGCTACCTTCCTGGCGCCCTGATGGTCCTCGTGCTGCTCGTCCTGCTCGGTCTGGCCAATGGGCGCGCAAGCGCCATCTACGGTCGGGCTGGCCGCTGGCTCGTGCTGACCCCGATTTGGGCGGCCGTCCTGTACTTCGGTTTCGTGTTGCTGACCAAGCTCTTGCCCGCCACCCTGTGACCGAGTGCCGGCGAGGTGTCGTTGGCGCCGTCGGCGAAGGGCGAACGTCGTCCCGAGAATGCCGGCGGCTGCGATGGGCAGAACGATCGTTACGGGTGTCTCTGGTGTCTGGGCTGCAGGAGATCCTGCCGAATTGATCCCAGTACTCGGTCCGGAAGGGCCGGATGCGCTCCCGCCTCCAGGCGACGAGGACACTTGGCCGGCGGTCGGGGATGTTCCTCCGCCAGGCGCGTTCGTCAAGGAACCCGAAGAAGGCGTCGTTGCGGAAGGGGAGGGTGAGGAGCTACCAGAGGAAGGAGACAAGGAGATTCGGGATCCCCCACGGTGGTGGTTCGTCGCCTTGATGGAGTGCCCATGGTCGCTCTCGAGGAGAAACACCGAGGCGAGCACCGCCGCGAGAATGCATGCAGCAGCGAACACAAGACCCGTACGTCCACTCCACCACCAGTTGGCGGGATCGACTCCTGATGCGAGCGATTCAGGTCCGTTGTCAAGAACACCCGCCGCCGCGCGGTTATGGTCATCTTCGTCTTCGTGGGATGAACCGAGAGCAGCCTCAGGGGAGGGGCCAGGAGCCGGCTCGTCGGTCGGAGGAGTGGAGGAAGGCGACCCTGGTAGCTCGTCGTAGGACTCCATCGTGCCGTCGCGTACAAGCCTGGTGGGTTGGCCTTGGGAGAAGTATCGCTGTTCGTGCACAGCGAACGGATCGCTCTGCCAACCCTGGAGGTCTGCCATTTGCCGTCCCTTCGGGGGCTACTCGGTCAATGGATGAACCGCCACAGGCTCAGCAGGCAGACTTGCTGTGGCAGCATCAAGTGCCTCGCAAGTCGTGTCTGCTCGACCGGCGTCGAAGAGGAAGCCGACGCCGCGGACTGTGATGAGCAAGCGGGGAAAGGTCGGATCGGCCTCGAGCTTCATACGAAGACGCCGTATATGCGTATCGAGGGTTCGCGAACCTTTGGGAGCTCGACCATCCCAAACCTGGTCGATGAGCTCGCGGCGCGTACGCACCTTTCCGGGAGGTGCGAGCAAGGCGGAAAGAAGGTCGAATTCTCGGCGTGCCAAGTAGACGGACTCGCCTCCCAACGTCACCTCTCGTCCTACGAGGTCGATCTCGAGGGCACCGGCGACGAGCGAGGCCCCTCGAGATCGTGTTCTTGTCTCAGTTGGTGAGCGCCGTGAAGCGGCAGGCGGCGAGGTCGGCCGCAACGCCGCACGTACCCGCGCGACCAATTCCCGTATCCGGCTGGGGTCACTGAGGTAACCCGCCACGCCGAGCTCGAACGCGAGCACGGCGTCGATCTCTGATTCGAGCCGTGCGGCGATGATGACCGGCACCTCGGCTATCGCTTGCATGTGCCGACACAGATTGGTCCACGGCATCCCGGGTCTCAGCGTGCCGAGCAGGACGAGATCAGGTGGGCAAGAGTATCGGCGCAAGCAGTCCGAGGCGCCAGCTGCGATTTCGACTTCGTAGCCCTCTTCGCGGAGCGCGGTTGCAAAGGCAACAGCCCGGGGGGAACGCGGTTCTGGGTCGTCCACCACGAGCACCCGGCTCGCCGCCGCCTCCTGCCAGGGAGGTTTCGTCGCTACGTCAACCCTGGCGAGAACGGCCCGAATCACTGTTCCGCCTTGTGATGGCCGGCCGTCCGGGGCCATGCGCCCGCCCGCGAAGATCGATACGTCTCATACCAACAGTGTCGTTCAGCCGTTATGCGAATACCAGAAACTCGAGATGAACATCTCGCGACG
>JBELAS010000035.1:0-9040 GCA_049508615.1 Acidimicrobiales bacterium | reverse complement strand
CGACCTCGGAGTCGAGGGCGCTGCGCAGCGCCTCGAGGTCCACGCAGCCTCGTGCGTCGCTCTTCACGGTCACCGCCTCGTAGCCGCCGAGGGTAACCGAGGCCGGGTTCGTGCCGTGAGCCGAATCCGGTATCACCACCTTGCGCCTGGGCTGCCCCTGCGCTTCGTGCCAAGCACGCATGAGCAAGAGCCCTGTGAGCTCACCTGCCGCTCCGGCGGCCGGCTGGAGGGTGGCGGCCGCCATCCCGGTGATCGCGCAGAGTGCCTCTTCGAGCTCGACCAGCAACGCCATCCAGCCCTGGTTGCAGCTGGCCGGAGCCGCCGGGTGGGCGTCGCAGAGCCCGGGCATCGAGGCGACCGCGTCGCAAACCTTCGGGTTGTACTTCATCGTGCAAGACCCGAGCGGATAGGCGCCCAGGTCGACGGAGAATTGCCGGTGACTGAGCCTGGTGAAGTGGGCCACCAGGTCGCGCTCGGACACCTCGGCAAGGGCCGGGGGGACGCCACGTCTGTGTGCCTCGGGCAAGAGCTGTTCCACGGGTGCCTCGGGGACGTCGGTCGTGCGAAGCTGCCACGCACGTCTGCCCGGCTCGGAGAGCTCGAACAGAGTCGGCTCGGTGCCGCGCCCCAGCAGAGGCGCGCTCGCGGCACGCCCCCCCGCCGGGCGCGATGTCAGCGCGTCATCCTCGGTCACGACAGGATCCTGGTTGATCATTCACATCACGGCCTTTGCGAAGCTGTCGGCGAAGGAATCGATCTCGGCGCGGGTCCGGCGCTCTGTGACGGCCACGAGCAATCCGTCGCGCCGACCATCGGTGTAGGTGTCTCCGAGGGCTATGCCCGCCAGGAACCCGTCGTCGACGAGGCGCTCCACCAGTAGGTCGGCATCGATCGGGAGCCGAAGCGCGAACTCGTCCATGGTCGGAGCCGACACCAGCGGCTGCACTCCCCGCACGGCCAGAAGAGCCTTGCGGCAGTAGTCGGCACCTCTGGCCGAGCGAAGTGCCACCTCGGCGATACCCGACGTACCGAGCCAACCCATCTGTATGGCGGCGGTCACCGCCATGAGGGTCTGGTTCGTGCACACGTTGGAGGTCGCCTTCTCGCGTCGGATGTCCTGCTCGCGTGCGCGCAACGTGGTCACATAGGCGCGTCGACCTTGCGCGTCGAGGGTCTCCCCCACCAGGCGCCCGGGCAGGCGCCGGACGTGTGTGGACCTACATGCGAAGAGACCGAGGTAAGGGCCGCCGAAGCCGAGGGGCATGCCGAGGGGCTGGCCCTCCCCCACCACCACGTCTGCTCCCCAGTCACCGGGCGAGCGGAGTAATCCCGCGCAGATCGGATCGAAAGCCACCACGAGCAGTGCGCCGGTGCGGTTGCACAGTGCACGAGCATCGGCCAGGTCCTCCAGGCAGCCCAGGTAGTTCGGGTACGCGACGACGACCGCCCCTGGGGCTTCGGCTGGAGCGGTTGGCTCGCCTGGCACCGCCGAGGACCAGTGTGTCGAACCATCCACGAGAGGGACTTCGACGACCACGTGCCTGGTGCCCGCAGCGAACGTCTCGAGCACCGCACGCCACGTCGGGTTCACCCCTTGCGACAGCCACACGACCCGACGCCCTGTAGTGGACAGCGTGAGGTTCACCGCCTCGACCAGGGCCGCAGCCCCGTCGTAGAGCGAGGCGTTGGCCACCTCCACACCCGCGAGCCGGACGAGCAGGCTCTGGAATTCGAACAGAGCCTGGAGCACGCCTTGGGCGACCTCGGGCTGGTAGGGGGTGTAGGAGGTGACGAACTCCGAGCGCGAGGCGAGCGCTCGCGTGACTGCCGGTACCTCGCGGTCATAGGCGCCGCCCCCGGCGAAACAGACCAGGTCCCGCCCGACCGGGCGGTTCGCGGCGGCGAGGTCGTGGATGTGGGCGAGCACGTCGGGCTCCGGCGATCCCGGCGCGAGACCGGTTCCGCCTGCAAGGCGCAGCGCTACGGGGACCGCCGTGAACAGCTCCTCGACGGACGACAGCCCGAGGAAGCCCAACATGGAGGCGATCTCGGGCCCTGTGTGGGGGGTGTAGCCGCCCATCAGGCCGCACCGAGTCGCGATGCGGTCGCCCCCTGACGCACGAACGGCAACGCGGTCAGACGCGCCGGCACCGCTCTGCCCCTGAGCTCGAGCTCCACCTGGGCGCCGTCTTCGATCCGCGCGCCGGTGTCGACGAAGGCCATCGCTATCCCCCGCTCGAGGATCGGGGAGAAGTTGCCGCTCGTCACCGTCCCGACGGCCGTGGCACCGCGGCGCACCACAGCGGCGTCGCGAAGTGGCTGGCGGCCCTCGGCCACGACGCCGCGCAAACGGCGCGAGGGGCCGGCCTGGCGTTCACGCTCCAGAGGCCGTCGGCCGCGGAAGTCCTCCTTGTCCCACCCCACCACCCAGCCGAGCCCTGCTTGAAGCGGGGTGATGCCGGGCCCGAGCTCGTGCCCGTGAAGCGGCAGCCCCGCTTCGAGGCGCAAGGTGTCACGCGCACCGAGCCCCGCCGGCACTACACCCTTCTCGAGCACCGCACGCCAGAAGGAGCCGGCCACTTCCACGGGAACAGCGCACTCCACGCCGTCCTCACCGGTGTAGCCGGTACCCGCCGCGGCACAGCTCGCGCCGCCCCAGGTGAACGAGCTCACCGCGAAGCGAGGCACGCGAGCAGCCTCCGGGGCGACGCTCGACAGCAGACGACGCGCCTGGGGCCCCTGCACCGCCACGACCGCCCTCATGCTGGTCGTGTCGGTCCCACCGATTGCCTCTCGCACGCGCGAGGTGTTCGAGGCGTTCGGCATGACTTCGAAGATCTCCTCACCGCTCCACCAGACGATCAGGTCGTCGAGCACCGAGGCGTCGGAGGGGTCGAGCAAATGCGTGTACTGGGCTCTCCCCTGGCCGATCTTGCGCAGATCGTTCGTGAGGGCCTGCTGGAGGAGGTCGAACGCGCCGTCGCCCTCCACTCGCACGGTGCCCAGGTGGCTCACGTCGAAGGCGACCGCCGCGCTCCGACAGGCGAGGTGCTCTGCCAGGGTCCCCGACGGGTACGCGAGCGGCATGAGCCATCCTCCGAAGGCGACGAGCTTCGCGCCGAGAGCGAGGTGCTCTGTCTCGAGTGGAGAGCGCCGGAGTTCGGTGTGTTGCGCCTCTACGGAGTGCGCGGCCCCGCCTGCAGGTGCAGCGGAAGGCTCCGGGGCGCTCACGGTGTCAGCCTATGCGGCGGGCGAGGAGCTATGCGGCGGGCGAGGAGGGTTGAGAAAGCCCGTGTTTGGACAGAAGGGCGAGGTAGTCGCGCTGGTAGAGCAGCTTCACCTCTACCTCGGGGTGCAGCTCTCGCAAGCGACGAACCTTTGCGTTCTTCCGGGTGACCAGTCTCTGGTTGAGAGTGGTCAGCTCCACGAAACAGCCGTGCTCGGGAAGGTAGAAGTCGGGCCGGAAGGCCGACTTCGGCGTCCCGTCAGCGTGCCAGTCCAGCACGAATTCCACAGGTTCGTACTCCCAGCGCACATCGTAGAAGTCGAGGAGCTCTGCGAACTGGCGCTCCGAGTCGTGGGCGAACTGAACCTTCTGGACATCCGCTCCCCGGCTCGCGCGCGCGGAGCTCAACCGCTTTTGGCCTTTTTTGCTGTCGCGATCCGTTCGGGTTTCGCCCGGGAGCGATCGTCACCGTGCGCGATCTGCACGATGGCCGCGTCGAGCTCTTCCACCACTCCCGACAGAGGGACGATGTTCAGCACGCCCTGGCCGCCCTTGAGCAAGTCGACGACCTCACCGTCGCTTCGCGCCAGCACGGAGTCGGGTCCGACGAGCACCAGGTTCGCCGAGGCCAGGTCGGCTCCGAGGCCTTCGCGCAGACACTCCAGGGCGCGACGCGCGCGCCGGAGGGAGATGCCGGCATCGAGGAGCTGCTTGATCACCTTCAACTCGAGCAAGTCCTGGTAGGAGTAGAGCCGCTGCGTTCCGCTCCCACGGGCATCGGCTATCGAAGGACGAAGAAGTCCGGTACGCGCCCAGTAGTCGAGCTGACGGTAGGTGATGCCTATGAGCTTGCACACCTGGGGACCGCGGAACCCACCGGTGGACGACTCCCCCGCGTCGTGAGGACTCTTCACGTCCGAGATGCCGGGGAGCCGGGCGGCATAAGGCGTTCTCGAGACCATGGACGACTCCCTCCACCTCAGGTGCAGCTTCATCCTAACGTGCTTCGTCACATCGAGGTAGTTACGACACTGTTACCCGCCCGGGCCCCGTTTCCTGCCGGGCTCGGGGTCAGGCTCGGAACCGGGGTCCGAAGGGGTTCGCAATGCCCGTAGCGCCTGGTCGGCGGGGTGCTCGTGGTCCCAGAAGCAGTGGGTGTGGTCGTGGACCAAGATGAACGGACTGATGGCCGAACTGGACGATTTCGCGCGCAGCGAGTTCACGCACGCAGGGAAGACCCGGGCGGTGTACCGCAAGGGCAGCGGTCCGGCCGTCGTGGTGATCGAGGAGCTCCCGGGCATCACGCCCGGCGTGCTCGGCTTCGCCAGGCGGGTCACCGACCTCGGGTGTACCGCCGCTGTTCCCCACCTGTTCGGCGAGCCCGGGGCTCGCGGCAGTGTCCTGCGTGGGTTGTCGTCGGCCGTACCGGCGTGCGTGTCACGCGAGTTCACCGTTCTCGCCACCGGCAGGACCTCTCCGGTCGTCGACTGGTTGCGGGCGCTGGCGCGGTCGTTGCACGCCGAACACGGCGGTCCCGGTGTCGGTGTGGTCGGCATGTGCTTCACCGGTGGGTTCGCCCTTGCGATGATCGCCGGTGCCCCGGTACTGGCCCCGGTGCTCTCCCAGCCGTCGCTGCCATTTGCGATCGGCGCGCGGCGCAAGCGCGATCTGGGCCTGTCAGCGGGCGACCTCGAGGCGGTGAAGCGCGAGTGCGCGGCGCGGGACCTGCGGGTGCTCGGACTGCGCTTCACGGGTGACAAGATCTCTCCGCCGGAGCGATTCGCCCGCCTGCGCGAGGAGCTCGGAGAGCACTTCACCGGTGTGGAGATCGACTCGTCGCCGGGCAACCCTCACGACAACCCGACGTCAGCCCACTGCGTGCTGACCGAGCATCTCGTGGACCGGCCCGGCCATCCCACGCGCGATGCGCTGGACGAGGTGCTAGCTCTCTTCCGAGACCGGCTTCTGGCCTCTCCCGCCGACAGCTGCTGAGCGCGTCTCAGAGCGCACGTCGGGTCTGAGTCACATGGGCGGCTCTTCGCGAACAGGTCACAGAGCCGACTCGTCGCGAACGGTCCGTGTGACCGTCCGGGTCCAACCTCGTGCGCGGCGGACCAAGGTGGGCGGACGCTATGGAGACGCTGAGCCCCCCGTCCTGGTCGCACGAGTGGCGGCTCCAGCCGTGGACGGCCGAGCCAACCAGGCGCTCGTCGCAGCGCTCGCCGACGCGCTGGGCGTGAAGCGAAGCGCGGTCCGAATCGTTGCAGGCGCCTCGGGGAGGACCAAGGTGCTGGAGGTGGCCGGGGTCGACCCCTCCGGCGTGGAGCGTTTGCTCGTCCTATGAGGCTTTGGCTTGCAGGTCGAAGCGAAGCAGACCGACGGCTACGAGAGGCTCATCCGATCCACAGCCCCTCCACCCGAACTTGCAGCCCGGTCGGGGTGCGATTCAGGTAGTTCACGAGTCCGCTGTGACGCCATTGCAACATGCACATGCCCGGCTGGAAGAAGTAGCGCAAGCCGATCTTGATCTGACGTCGCGCCCGCTGTATCAGCCCTTCGTAGCCCTCGGCGATGTAATACCCGAGGTCCTTGTAGCCCTCCTGGCGCGGGCGCAGCGGACCCGTTACGCACCAGACGATGACACCGGTGCGGTGGTCGACCTGCATGGTGACACCGCAGTGGGTGATCGGACAACCGCACGACATCCCGAGGGGCCTGCCGACGAGAACGTCTCCGGGTTGGACCTCGAGTTCGCGGGTGAGCAACGGGTTGTGGGGCAAGATGATCTCGCGCGGGCCCGGATCCTCGGGGAACGGCTCGAGCACGAAGTCGTACTCGCGTCCGAGGGTGTCACACCAGTCTTCGTCTCTGGCGTCGAACGACATGCGGGAGTTCGTCGCCTCGAAGGACACGCCGGACGCGTTGGCGCCAAGCGACACACCGGCGACGGGGCAGGCTCCGCAGCCGGGCGCCTCGACAGGCGGTGCGACAGAGACGGCCGCTGGTTGCCGCATCGTGGTCGCGGTCGTCGTCAGGTAGATGCAGCGCTTGGCGAGGGCAGGGTCGTCCCGGAGTCGCTCAGCGAGCATCGCACAGCTTCCGAAGCCGCAGATTCCGCAGTCGAGTCCTGGTAGGTCATCGAGGGTCACGTTCGTGGCGTCCACGCGTGGCTCCTTTCTACGTCGTCTCTATGTCGTCACCAGATGGGTCGTGATCGGTCGGAGGGACTCGACCGCCTCGGGCAAGACCTCGAGCAGACGATCGATGTCCGCGTCGGTGCTGAAGCGGCCCAGCGTGATGCGAAGCGATCCACGGGCGCCGACGGGGTCGAATCCCATCGCCAGGAGGACCGAAGAAGGCTCCCCCGCGTGGTGGGCGCTGCAGGCACTGCCGGTGGACACCGCGATGCCCAGCTCGTCGAGCGTCAGGAGCAGCCTGATCGCCTCGCCCTCTTGCCCTTGAAACCCTACGCAGAGATGACCCGGCAGGCGCCGGTAGCGATCACCGATCAGATAGGCGTGCGGGAGCCGGGAGGCGAGATCCCTCAAGATGCGCTCGCCGAGCAGGACAAGCCGGGCGTTCTCCTCGGCCAGGGTGACACGGGCCAACTCCGAGGCCTGGCCCAACCCGACGAGGCCGGCGACGCTCTCGGTCCCCGAGCGCAGGCCGCGCTCTTGTCCTCCACCGTGGACGAGCGGCTCGAGCTCGACGCCTTTTCGGAGGTAGAGAGCCCCGACACCTTGCGGGCCGTTCAGCTTGTGTGCCGACAGCGACAGCAGGTCGATCGATTGTGCTCGCACATCGAGGGGTAGCTTGCCCACCGCCTGCACGGCGTCTGTGTGGAAGAGGGCTCCGTGCTCGTGTGCAATGCGGGCGAGATCGGTGATCGGTTGCACCGTCCCGACGACGTTGTTCGCGGCCATGACCGATACGAGGCGCGTTGTCCGGCGGAGGCTTCCCTCCAGGGCCGCCGGGTCCACGATGCCGTCGCCGCTCACGGGCAGATAGGTCACCTCGACGCCCCTTCGAGCGAGGTAGCTGCAGGTCGAGAGGATCGCGGGATGCTCGATCGCGCTCGTGACGATGTGACAGTCGCCGGGGGCGAACGTCTCGGCTAGTCCAATGAGCGCGAGATTGTCAGCTTCCGTGCCGCTGCCCGTGAAGACGAGCTCAGCCGGGTCCGCATTGAGCAACGCCGCCACCTGCTGTCGCGCCTGGTCGACCGCCTCACGGGCCAGGCGCCCCTGCGCGTGCAGGCTGGAGGCGTTCCCGAACCTACCGTCGAGCCAAGGGTGCATGGCTTGGGCCACGGCAGGGTCGAGCGGCGTCGTGGCGGCGTTGTCGAAGTAGACGCGGTCGATCACGTCTCATTCGCCTCGATAGAACGTCTGGTTGTCCAGGGCGCGAACCACCCCGAAGTGCGACTGCCAGCCGATCTCCTTCTTACCGACGCAGATAGTGCAGGTGCCCGCTGGCGGATTGCCGCGCAGCAGAAGGTGGTCCGGGGTGTCGGGCGTCGACTCGATGTGTCCGGCCAGTGGGGTGATGCCGATGCCGTGCAAAGCGTCCACCTCGCGGATGCGCACCATCGGAGCGGCATCTTGGATCCGGGAGCGGAACACCTCGCGTTCGGCCTGCGAGACGCGATCGATCTTCGTCACGACCGCCACGTCCGCCAGCGTGAGCATCGGTCCGACCTTGCGAGGAAGGTTCATCCCGCTCGTCGCCTCCAGCACGACGATGCCAAGCCCGCCGTCGACGTAAGGCGAGCACCGCAGACACAGGCCTGCGGTCTCGACCAGGAGGACCTCGCAATCGGCGTTACGTGCCCATACGAGTGCGTCTCCCAGAACCATCACGTTGCAATGGTCGGGGCACAGCTCTCCCGAGTAGACCTTGCGCGTAGGGATCGCGAACTCCGTTGCCAGGATCTCGTCCTCTTCCGCGTATTGGACGTCGATCTTGAGGAATGCTGCGCGCTTTCCCTTGGCCGCGAGGCCGGCGATCAGATGGCGCAACACGGACGTCTTGCCCGTCGTCGCAGGACCGGCGCAGATAGCGAGCTTCATGCCCACCCGTCGATTTCGCTCAGCCTCAGCCGCTCACCGGAGCGGATCTTGTCACGGAGCTGCGAGAGCTGGTCGTCGAGCTGGTTCACCCGGAGGGAGACCTTGCGCTCCTCTTCGTCGGTCTCCATTACCTGTGTCATGCTGCCGTTTTGCATCACCACTCGGTACTCCGAGAGCAGTGCGATGCGCGGATCATGGGTGACGAAGATGAAGATCTTCCGATACGCGCGGAGCAGTTCGAGTGCACGCGTGCGGTGAATGCCGGCGTTCTCGACCTCGTCGAGCAGCACGATGGGGGTCTCGCAGACGACCGTTGCATCGGCGATCAACAAGGCTCGCGCCTGTCCTCCTGACAGTTCGGTCATCCGGTAGTCGAGCGGGATCGGCTCGCCCGTCAGCTCGTTCGCGAAGGCCAGGGTCGCAGAGAGTGTGTCTTGGATCCTCCAGGCCTCGTTTTGCCGGATGCTTGCATGGGTGGTGATGAAATCCCTCACCGGCAGATCCGACAGGAAGGTCGTGTTTTGCGTGATCAGGGCGATCGGATGGAGGGATGGGTCATCGCGATATTCCGCCGGGGGCACCGCTCCGTCGATCAAGACACGCCGGCCCGTCGGTGTGGAACCGTCGGCGAAGAGCTCGATGTCGTTGATCAGGGTTGTCTTCCCGGACCCGGTCGGGCCGACGATGCTGACCACGTCCCCCATCTTGAGATCGATCCGTGGAATGGACTCGGGTTCGCCTGACT
>JBELAS010000034.1:0-9368 GCA_049508615.1 Acidimicrobiales bacterium | reverse complement strand
ACCTGGTGACGGCGATCCTTGAGTCGTTGCCACAGCTCGTCGGCGTGCTCCATTCGAACTACACCCCCGGAGCATTCTGGCGAGGCCTCTACACGGGGCTGGGCATGACCATCTTGGGAGCTCTCTATCCGGCGCTTCGCGCCGGGTTCCTGGCCCCACTGCAGGCTCTCAGCCATGAGTGAGCAGCAGGCGGTGCCGCCCGAAGTGGCCGCGCAGGGCACAGAGCCGACGGGTGCACCTGTCCGGGATGTTCACGGCTCGTCTCGGGCGGACAGGAGCCGGTCGAACGCAGATGAAGGTGATGCTTCGATAGCCATCGAGGCGACAGGTGTCACGAAGGAGTTCGAGGGTGGTGCCGTGCGGGCTCTAGATGGCGTGGATCTGAGGATCAGAAGGGGAGAGTTCGTCGCGATCATGGGCCCTTCGGGGTGTGGGAAGTCGACTCTTCTCCACCTGCTTGCCGCGCTCGACTCGCCAACGACAGGCACGATCCGCGTGGAGGGTCAGGACCTGGCTCACCTGGCCGACCTGAGCCGCTATCGGCGACAGACCGTCGGCTTGGTCTTCCAGCTTCACAGCTTGCTGCCTCGCCTGTCTGCGCTCGGCAATGTCGAGGTCGCCATGTTCGGATCCCGCCGACCAAATCAGCAGCGAAAGGCATGGGCGCACCAGATCCTTGCCGAGCTCGATCTGGCCGGTCGAGAGCACCGTCGTCCGACGCAGCTCTCAGGCGGTGAGCGCCAGCGAGTGGCCATCGCCCGGGCACTCGCCAACGACCCCCCGGTGCTCCTCGCAGACGAGCCCACCGGAAGCTTGGACTCAGCCGCGTCGGAGAACGTGCTCGCGCGCTTCGTCCGCCTCCAACGCGAGCACGGGGTGACGACCGTGTTGGTGACTCACCACCCGGCCGTAGCCGAGGCTGCCAGCCGGATCCTCCACATGCGAGACGGCCGCATCCGCGAGTCGATCGGAGCTTGACTCTCGACTTTGCCGGGCTTGGCGAAGCCGGTAGGGACCCCGGGGCTCTCACACAGGCACCGGCTACAGCTAATGGTCGACAAGACCAGGGACATCACCGCCACCTCGCACAGATGAGGCGACCTTCCTATGGGCGCTTGTAGAAGCGCTCATGTTGCTCGACACCGAGCGCCACAGCACCATGCGGCGCTTCGTCTCGAAAAGAGTCTGCCGGCCGGGAGATGCAAATGGACACTGATCCTCCAAGTCTCCTGACAAGGCATTCGGGACTTTGGACCCTAGGAGCCCCACCGCGGCGTTCGTACATTCGAAATGTGGTCTTCCCACCTCCTGCAACTGCCGCGACTTGGGAGCTCGGCCAGCAAGCGATGGCACAAGATGTAGTGGGTTCTCGAACGCTCGACGGCTTTGTGCGACAGGCGGTCCACGTCGGCCATTTCGAAGCGATCGGCGGAGGAGTCCCGAGTAGAAGTCGACGCGCGCTGAGGGCGTTCCCCGCTGGGCGGGCGTGCGGGCGGAGGCGATAGGAGGTCCAGATGGAATTGTTGGCGCGCTGGCAGTTCGCCCTCACGACGATCTTCCACTTCTTCTTCGTCCCCGTCACCATCGGCCTGAGCGCCGTGGTCGCAACGATGCAGACGCTCGCATACAGGCGCCACGACGCGACCTGGGACAAGCTGTCGCGCTTCTTCGGGCGGCTCTTCCTCATCAACCTGGCGGTCGGTGTCGTGACGGGCATCGTTCTCGAGTTCCAATTCGGGATGAACTGGTCGGCATACTCGATCTTCGTAGGGAACATCTTCGGCGCGCCGCTCGCTATCGAAGGACTGCTCGCATTCTTCTTGGAGTCCACCTTCGTCGGGCTGTGGATCTTCGGGCGCGACCGGCTGTCGCCCCGGCTGCATCTGGCAACGATATGGGCGACGAGCCTCGGGACGATCCTCTCCGCATTCTTCATCCTCGCCGCCAACTCCTGGATGCAGCACCCGGTCGGCTACCGCGTCGAGCACGGCAGGGCGTTTCTCACCAACTTCTGGGCGGTGCTCGGGAACTCGACCCTGTGGGCCGCCTTCGTCCACACGATCACCGCTGCCCTCGTCACGGCCGGGGCGCTCGTCCTCGGGATCGCCGTTTGGCAAGTCCGCCGCGCACACGAAGAGCACGAACGAGCTCCGTTCCTGCGCGTGGCGCGCTTCTCTGCCGCCCTCACGCTCGTGAGCGTGCTCGCTACTGGCGTGAGCGGTGACCTCCAGGCACGGCTGATGGACTCCCAGCAGCCGATGAAGATGGCGGCTGCCGAAGCCATCTACAACACCAAGTCGGGCGCCAGCTTCTCGATCCTCACCATCGGCAACCTGAACGGCGAGCCCGTGTTTCAGATCAGGGTCCCGCACGTGCTCTCCATGATGGCCGATTTGAGCTGGAACGGGCAGGTGAAAGGCATCAACCAGGTCCAGGCCGCAGAGACGGCCAAACACGGCAAGGCGAGCTACATCCCGGTCCTGTGGCTCACGTACTGGTCGTTTCGGATCATGGTCGGCACGGCGATCCTCCTGATCCTTCTCTCTGCGTGGGGGGTGGTCCTCGCGCGCCGTAAGCGCCTCGCCACGAGCCGGTGGTTCGTGCCCGCGGCCCTAGTCGGAATAGCCCTTCCCTTCCTCGCCAACACCACCGGTTGGATCTTCACCGAGGTCGGACGCCAACCATGGATCGTCTACGGGCTCATGCGCACGGTGCGGGGCGTGTCGAGCACCACTACGGCGGACGTGACGACCACTCTCGTCGGCTTCGTGGTGCTCTACAGCGTGCTCGGCGCCATCGATGCGGTGCTCATGTTCCGCGCTGCACGACGTCGTCTTACGGAACCTGATGGTACTCATGCCCCGGAGGCAGGTGGCCTTGTCTACTGACCAGCCCGCCTACCACCAGCCCGCCTGCCGGCTTTGCCTGCTGACCTACCTGCTCGCCTGTTGAGAGGAGCTCGCACGTGGCACCTTTCGCCAACCTGAACACCGCCTGGTTCGCCCTGATCGGAGTACTCTGGGCCGGCTTCCTCTTCTTGGAGGGGTTCGACTTCGGCGTTGCGGTCGTGACACCTTTCCTGGTGCACGACGACACCGACCGCCGGCTGTGCCTGAACGCGGTCGGGCCCACCTGGGACGGGAACGAGGTCTGGCTGCTCGTCGCCGGCGGAGCGACCTTTGCCGCGTTCCCGACGTGGTACGCGAGACTCTTCAGCGGTTTCTATCTCGCGCTCTTCCTCATCCTCTTGGCTCTCATCGCGCGCGGAGTGTCCTTCGAGTTCCGCGACAAACTGGACAGCGCACGGTGGAAGACGGCCTGGGACCGGGCGAACTTCCTCGGCAGCCTCGTCCCTGCCGTCGTCTTGGGAGTGACCTTCACCGACCTCGCCCACGGGCTGCCGCTCAGCCCGGGCGGTCGCTACTACGGGGGGATCCTCGGTCTGCTGCACCCGATAGCGCTCCTCGGCGGCTTCGCGAGCCTGGCTGTGTTCTGCATGCACGGCTCTGTCTTCCTGTCGCTGAAGACGACCGGAGATCTTGCGCTTCGGGCCCGGCGCGCCGCCCGGCTGCTCGCGGTACCGGCGTTCGTGCTGCTGGCGGCCACCGTGGCGTGGGTAGCCGCGACGGGCCGGCCGGCCATCGGTGGTTCGCTGCCATCGGCCATTCCCTTGGTGCTCGGCCTCGTCGCCCTCTTCTCGCTCGCGGTCGCTGCAGCCTGTATCGGTGCGCGGCGCGACGGGTTCGCCTTCGCTGCGACCGCGAGCACGATCCTCTTGGCCACGGGGGCCGTCTTCGCGCGGATGTTCCCTGCGGTGCTCCCCTCGAGCGGCATCAGCGCGCACAGCCTCACGATCGGTGCCGCGTCTGCGGGCCACTCCACGCTCGTCGTGATGACGGTCGTAGCTGCGATCTTTACCCCCGTGGTCCTCGCGTACCAGGCCTGGACCTACTGGGTGTTCCGCCAGCGGCTGATCCGCCCTCCCCTCGCCTCCGAGGGAGGCCCGGTCCACGCGTGAGATCCGAGGAGTGCGCGTGAGGTCCGAGGAGTCACCCTGAGTGTGAGCACCGGACCTGAATTCGGAGCACGTCGCAGCCTCGTCGACCGGCGCATGCTTCGTGACGTGGCTGGCGCGCGTCTCGCCGTGGGGACTTTGGTCGCGCTCGGCCTCGCTTCTACGGCCACGATCGTCGTCCAAGCCGTCGCGCTCGCCGGGCTTCTCGCAAGCGCGTTCAGGGGAGACCAACACACTGATCGAGCACTGCTCCTCGTCTGGTTGGCCGGAGCAATTGTGGCGCGCGCGTGCTTCGCGCGTGCCGGTGAGGTGGTATCGAACCTCGCCGCCACCTCGTCGAAGGCCAGATTCCGGTCTCTCCTCGTCAGAGCGGTTCTCGAACGGTCGCCGCGCGCCGGTGCCAACAGCACCGGCGATGTGGCGACGCTGGCCGGCAGAGGCGTCGACGCGCTCGACGTCTACGTCGGCCGTTGCATACCCGACCTCGTCCTCGCGGCTGTCGCGCCGCTTGCGTTGGTCGTCGCGGTCGGGACGTTCGACTGGCTTTCCGCCCTGGTCCTGCTCTGCGTCCTCGTGCTCTTTCCTGTCTTCGGTGTCCTGGTCGGACGCGCCGGGGCTCAGCTCGCTCGCGAGCGATGGGAACAGGTTCGCGCGCTCGGCGGCCACTTGCTCGACCTCTTCGAAGGGCTCCCGGTGTTGAAGGCGTTCGGCAGAAGCGCCCACGAGCGCGAACGGGTGGACCAAGCCGGCAAGGCGTTGCGCAGCGCGAGCATCGCAACCCTTCGCGTCGCTTTCCTCTCGGCACTCGTTCTTGACACGCTCGCCTCTGTGTCGCTCGCTCTCGTTGCCGTCCCGCTCGGTCTGCGCCTGCTCGATGGGTCGATCGGACTTGCGCCTGCGCTAGCGGTGCTCGTCATCGCACCAGAGGTCTTCGTCCCACTCCGCCGGGCAAGCGCGGAGTTCCACGAGAGCTCCGAGGGGCTCGCTGCCGCTGCGGACGCGTATTCGACGATCGACGCCGCAGCAGTCACCGCGGTCAGCTCGGTCAGCGTCGCTGGTGACCTCCGGGAGGTGCCGGACCCGCGGCAGGTACCGCTGACGCTGGACTCGATCTGCTGCGCCTTCCCTGGCTCTTCCGGGCCCGTGCTCACGGATTGCAGCCTCGTGATCGCGCCTGGGGAGACCGTCGTCCTCGTTGGGCCGAACGGTGCCGGCAAGTCGACCCTGCTCGCAGTCGTGATCGGCCTACTGGCAGTCGACTCCGGCACGGTCTGTGTGGGCGGGCGCGATCTCCGGCAGATCGAACCTGCGAGCTGGCGCAGCCGCCTCGCCTACCTTCCTGACCGCCCCGCGCTTCTCGCGGCCACCTTCGCGGAGAACCTCCGGGTCGCAAACCCCACTGCCAGCGACGACGAGCTTGCCGAGGCGCTCGTCGCGGTCGGCGCCAAGGACATGCTCTGCTCGCTGCCCTGTGGGCTGAAGACCCCGATCGGTGAGGGGGGACGCCCTGTCTCGGCGGGTGAGCGCCAATGCATAGGCCTAGCGAGAATCGTCTTGCACGACGCGTCGCTCTACGTGCTCGACGAGCCGACCGTGCACCTCGATCCCGATGCTGAGCGGGAAGCGATTGAGGCACTGCGCGTGCGCCTCGCGGACCGTAGTGCCGTCGTCGTCACTCACCGGCCGGCACCCCTGGCACTCGCAGACCGGGTCTTCGAGCTGCGCGGCGGAAGGATCGTGGAGCTTTGCGGTTCGAAGGCCAAGAGGGCGCCCTCGCCGGTGAGCGTATGAGCGGGCTCCGCATCCGCGGCGGAACGATCGGGCTCTGCCGTGAGCTCGGCGCTCTAGGAACGCGCCGGCTCGCCTGGGCCTGCTGCGCCGGCGCCCTCGCAGCGGGTTGCGCCATTGGGCTGCTCGCGACGTCGGGCTGGCTGATCACACGGGCATCGTTGAGACCGCCGGTGCTCTCTCTGAGCGTCGCCATCGGGGCGGTGCAGGCCTTCGCACTCGGGCGCGGCATCGCCCGCTACCTGGAGCGCCTCGCCGTGCACGACGTGGCGCTCTCGACGCTGGGCAAGTTGAGGCTCTTCCTCTTCGATACCCTCGAACCGCTCGTGCCCGGTGGGCTGGGGGCCGGCCGTTCGGGCAGTGTGCTCAGCGCGTTCGTAAACGATTGCGAGGCGGTCGTCGACGCGCTTGCAAGAGCACTTGGAGCAGCGATCGACGTGACCTCGAGCATCCTCTTGGGGGTGCTCCTCGCCTTCCTGCTCGACCCGATGGCCAGCGCCGCTCTCGCAGCCGGCACTCTGCTCGTCACTCTCGCCGCGGCGGGATCAGCTCACCTGGGACGTTCAGCTGCCGCGACAGAGACCGACCTGCGCGCCGAGCTTGCCGACTCGGTCGTCGAGACCGTGCGAAGCGCCCCCGAGCTCGTCGTCTATGGCCGCCAGGACCTGGTCGAAGCCCAGCTCGAGCGGGTTCGTGCCCGCACCTCGTCCGCCGGGACCAGGCGGGCTCTCGCCATCGGATTCGGCCGCGCCGCTGTGATGTGCTGTGGTGCGGCCACGCTCATCGCTGTCATCGTCTCCGGTCTCATCGCCAGCGACACCCACAGGCTCTCCGGCGTGCTGGTAGCAGTACTCGTCTTCGACACGCTCGCCGTCCTCGACGCCGGCAACGGATTACCCGGCGCGCTCGCCGGCCTCGTCGCGGGTGACGCGGCCGTCAGCCGGCTGCGAGCGCTCGCCGAACTGGCGAGCCCCGTCCCCCGTCCAGACGGTGCTTCCGACGTCTCCACCGCCGGGCCTCGTGCTGCTCCCGCCAGGCAAGTCGACGAGGCAGCGGCCGCGCTCGAGAACGCTCGCGTCCTCGGAAGCGACGGAGCCCCACTGCTCGACGACGTGACGCTCAGTGCCGGGATGTGTCGGAGGCTGGCCCTCGTCGGGCACAACGGAGCGGGCAAGACCAGCGCGATCTACACGCTGCTCCACTTCCTCGAGTGCTCCACTGGACGCGCGACGATCGGCGGGTTCGATGTCCGCTCGCTCAGCCGGGTTCAACTCGCCCGGCGGGTCGGTTGGCTGCCAGAGGGGACGCATGTGTTCGCCGGGACGCTCGACGCCAACCTGCATCTGGCCGATCCAGCCGCGACCGAAGAGGAGTGCGCCGAGGTTCTCGGGCGCGTGGGGCTCGGCGCCTGGCTGAATTCACTACCAGACGGGCTTTCTACCCGTGTCGGTGCCGGTGGCAGGGCCTTGAGCGCTGGCGAGCGCCAGCGTCTCGGAATGGCGCGTGCGCTCCTTGCCGGAGGAAGCGTCCTGCTGTTCGACGAGCCGACCGCCCATCTCGACGCGACGTCCGCGGCGCAGCTTCTCCCAGAGCTCATCGATGCCGCCGAGCATCGTGCGGTGCTCGTGACGAGCCACGACCCGGGCGTCTCTCGTCATGTCGACGAGGTCGTCACCCTGGATACTGGCCGGGTTCACGAGAGGACCGAAGGTGGCAGGCACCTCAACGGCAAGGGCACCTTCGCGTTGTCCGGCGACACCGACCAGGACGACACGGGGACGAGCCTCGACTGACTCGAGTCTCGAACGATCACGGGCGCGAAACCCACCGGCCGCGACCATGGGCCCGTAGCGCTTCGGCGGGAGCAGATGGCAGGGGTGGGCTTTCACAGGACGTGGGTGAGGCGATGCCTGGAACGGCCGGCAGGCCAGACCTCTCAGGGGCGGCGCTCGCCTACGACGATCCCGTCTTCGGCCCGCCGCGTCAGCGTGAAGCCGTGCTTCTTCAAGACACCGATCATGTTGGCGTTGTCGGGCGTCGTCTCCGCGTACACCCTTCCGATGCCCCACGAGCGCGCGACTTCGAGGCAGTAATCGGTCAGCAGGTCCCCGAGACCGTGTCTCTGCCAGGGATCGGCCACAAGCAACGCATACTCCGCGTTCTGTCGGTCGGTGTCGGCGACGAACCGGCCGACGCCGAGTAGCTTGTGCTTTCCATCCGCTTCGAGCTCGGGGACGATAGCGAGCTCGCGGTCGTAGTCGATAAAGCAGAAACGCGACGCCATCTCATGCGTGTACTTGACCATGGCGCGAAAACGCATCGCGATCGTCTCGACCGAGCAGGCGTCTAACATCTCGTGCCACAGCGGTTCGTCCTCCGGCTTGATGGGACGCATCGTCACGCTTAGGCCGCCGGTAGTTGTCGCCACGCGCGTGTACTCCTCCGGATAGGGCCGGATCGCCAGGTGCGAGAAGGGCGGCGGCGGACGGCCCACCAGTGACTGGTCGACGACCGCCCGGGCGTCGAGCGCGACAGCGCCCTGCGCACCGGCTAGCAGAGGATTGATCTCGATCTCGCTGATCTCGGGGTAGTCCGCAACCAGGTACGAGAAGCGCATGATGACCTCGAGCAGCGCGTCGAGGTCGATCCCGGAGTGTCCTCGGTGGCCTGCGAGGAGCGGCCAGATCCGCAGCGACTGGAGCATCCCCAGCGCGAGGCGCTCGTTGAGCGGTGGCAGGTCGAGTGCCTGGTCGCGTAACACCTCGGCGGCAACTCCGCCGGCACCGAGCAGGATCACCGCGCCGAAGATCGCATCCTTGCGCGCGCCAAGCACCAGCTCGTAGCCGGATGTCCGCGCCATCGCCTGAACCGTCACGCCCTGTACGTCGACCTCCGGGCGCCGTTCGCGCAGCGACGCGATGATCCGCTCGTAGGCCGCTCGGACCTCGTCGCCGCCCGCAAGCCCGAGCTCGACGCCGCCGACATCGGTCTTGTGGATGACCACGGGTGAGCGCACCTTCAACACGACCGGATAGCCGATCTGCTCGGCTATCGCCACGGCGTCGTCCGCCGACAGCGCCGGCAGCGGTCTGGTCACCGGGATCTCGTACGCTTCGAGAAGCGTCTTCGACAACGTCTCGGACAGCACTGCGCCTCCCTCGACCAACACCGAGCCCATAAGCTCCTTCGCGCGCCGGCGGTCGAGGGCGAAGCTCACGGGGATCGTGCGTGGCGTCTCGTGCAGCGTCTCCAGGTTGCGGGCGTAGGAGACCAGATCCATGAACGCTCCGATCGCCTGCTCCGGATAGGCGTAGGTGGCTACGCCGCCAGCGCTCAGACGCTCGCGTCCCTCGTCCACCGAATGTCCGCCCATCCACGCGGCCAACAGCGGCTTTTGCGACTCGCGCCGCGCCCCCAACACGGCGTCGGCGACACCGCCGGCGTCGGTCATCGCCTGGGGTGTGAGGATCACCAACACGGCGTCGACCTCCGTGTCGGCCAGTACTGCTTTGGTCGCGTCCCCGAATCGTTGCGGTGGCGCGTCCCCGAGCACGTCGAGCGGGTT
>JBELAS010000033.1:0-9625 GCA_049508615.1 Acidimicrobiales bacterium | reverse complement strand
TTCGCGTGCCCGTGCCTGCGATAGGTGAGCCGGTGCACCAGCCACGGATAGCCGTGGTAGGCGAAGACGATCGGCTTGTCGGTGGTGAACAACGCGTCGAACTCGGCATCGGAGACCCCGTGTGGATGCTCGGTGGCAGGTTCTAGCCGCATCAGGTCGACGACGTTCACCACGCGCACCTTGAGCTCGGGCACGCGTCGCCGCAGCAGATCGACCGCCGCCAGGGTCTCCAGGGTGGGGACGTCCCCGCAGCAGGCCATCACCACGTCGGGCTCGTCCCCCTGGTCGTTGCTCGCCCATTCCCAGATACCGAGACCGCGCACGCAGTGGGCGAACGCCTGCTCCATGGTCAGCCAGTTGAGCTGCGGCTGCTTGCCCGCCACGATCACGTTCACACAATTGCGGCTGGTGAGGCAGTGGTCGGCCACCGACAGCAGGCAGTTCGTGTCCGGCGGCAGGTAGACGCGTACCACCTGCGCCTTCTTGTTGACGACGTGGTCCAAGAAGCCCGGGTCCTGGTGGGAGAACCCGTTGTGGTCTTGGCGCCACACGTGGGACGACAGCAAGTAGTTGAGCGAGGCGATGGGACGGCGCCAGGGGATTTCCCGGGTGACCTTCAGCCACTTGGCGTGCTGGTTGAACATCGAGTCGACGATGTGGACGAACGCCTCGTAGCAATTGAAGAGGCCGTGGCGGCCGGTGAGCAGGTACCCCTCGAGCCAGCCTTGGCAGAGGTGCTCGGAGAGGACCTCCATCACCCGGCCGTCGGCGGCGAGGTGATCGTCGGAGGCGATAATCGTCGCGTCGAAAGCTCGGTCGGTCACCTCGAACACCGCCGATAGCCGGTTCGAGGCCGTCTCGTCCGGCCCGAAGAGCCGGAAGCGGTCGCTGTTGGCCGCTATCACGTCGCGCAGGTAAGTGCCGAGCACTCCTGTGGCCTCGGAGAAAGTCGCGCCGGGCGCGGGTACGTCGACGGCGTAGGCACGGAAGTCCGGCAGCTCCAGGTCGCGAAGCAGCAGGCCGCCGTTGGCGTGCGGGTTCGCGCTCATCCGCCGGTAGCTCCTCGGCGCGAGCTGGGCTAGCTCTTCGACGAGGGATCCTCCGGCGTCGAAGAGCTCCTCGGGGCGGTAGCTGCGCATCCATGACTCGAGCATGGCCAGGTGCTCCGGGTTCGTGCGCACCTCGGTCAGGGGAACCTGGTGCGCACGAAACGTGCCTTCGACGCGCAACCCGTCCACGACCTTGGGGCCGGTCCATCCCTTGGGGCTGCGTAGCACCACCATCGGCCAGCGCGGTCTGGAAATGGTGTGGCCGGTGCTCGGGCCCGTCCTGGCGTCGTGCTGGATCAGCCGGATCTCTTCGAACACCGCGTCGAGGGTCGCCGCCATCTGCTGGTGCATCGTCGGAGGGTCGTCCCCTTCCACGACATGGACGTGATATCCGTACCCTTCAAAGAGCGCCTGCAGCTCCTCGTCGCTGATGCGAGCGAGCACGGTGGGGTTGGCGATCTTGTAGCCGTTCAGGTGCAGGATCGGAAGGACTGCGCCGTCTCGGGCTGGGTTGAGGAATTTGTTCGCGTGCCAGCTCGTGGCCAGAGGCCCGGTCTCTGCCTCCCCGTCGCCGACCACGCAGCAGACGACCAGGTCGGGATTGTCGAACGCGGCGCCGAAGGCATGAGCGAGCGAGTAGCCGAGCTCGCCGCCTTCGTTTATCGAGCCCGGCGTCTCGGGCGCCGCGTGGCTCGGGATTCCGCCTGGGAACGAGAACTGGCGGAACAGCTTCCTCAGGCCCTCCTCGTCGCGGGTCACGTGCGGGTACAGCTCGCTGTAGGTCCCTTCGAGGTAGGCGTTGGCGACCACGGCCGGGCCCCCGTGCCCAGGGCCCGTGACGAAGATGACGTTGAGGTCCCGGTGGCGGATGACCCTGTTCAGGTGTGCGTAGACGAAGTTCAACCCGGGCGTGGTGCCCCAGTGGCCGAGCAGGCGCGGCTTCGTGTGCTCCGGGAGCAGAGCTTCTCGCAGAAGCGGGTTGTCCAGCAGGTAGATCTGGCCGACCGATAGGTAGTTCGCTGCCCGCCAGTAGGCATCCACGAGACGCAGGTCCTCCGCCGAGAGCAGCGGTCGCAGTGCCGTGCGCTCGTCAGGCGCGCTCCGCCTCGTCATGGGCTCGTCAGCTTCGCGGGATGCTGCCCCGGTTGTCTTTGCCGTGCGCTGGTCCATGTGCCGAGGCTATTCGTGGCTGCCCGACCTGACCCGATCGGTGTCAGGTAGACGCACATGGTCACAGGAGCGTGGACGCAACACGCTCGATGCCGGTCCTCCCTGGCTTGGTGGGTTCCAGGCCTTCGCCTGGACGGCTCACTTCTTGCCGAGGATCCGGTTCATCTTCGTGCCGCAGATCGGGCAGGTGCCCTGGGCGGCGCGACGTCCGTTCGCGAGCTCGACTTCTCGTCCCTCGAACGTTCGTTTCTCACGGCACTTCACGCAGTAACCCTCGTACGACGCCACCATGGCCTCCTAGTTCCAGCGCCCCGCCAGGGGTCCCGAAGACGCTACCCGCACCTTTCCCGCCGCACGCGGATGGTCGGTCGCACCTCACGTGGACGGTCCCCTGGCAGGACCCGGGCCCGTAGGTACCGCGAGAGGGGTTTTCGAGGCCGTTGTCCTCTCCGAGCAGGTCTTTTCTGGGGCCCGAACCGGCCTCTACGGAACTGTCGGCCAAGGTGAGTTCTCCGAGGACGGTCCCGGTGTCGCCCACCCAGCGTCCCGGTCACCTACCCGGTGGATGCCCGTGGTCTGTCCGACGGGTGGCAGCTGCGATAGCGACGAGGCACTGTGGTGGTGAAGCGGTGGACGGGCCGGTCGCGCCCGCCACACCGTAGGCGGGCAATTGATTTCGTAAGTGCCCGCTCGAAGGAGGTCGACGTGCAGACGCGAACCGATCCGGTGGTTGAGACTCTCGCCGAGGAGTGGGGGGCGATCGGCGCGATCGGCTCGGCGCTCGACGCCGAGGAGTGGGAACTGCCTTCGGAATGCCCGGGCTGGACCGTGCGCGACGTGATCTCACACCTCGTCGGGACCGAGCGCTCGCTGCTGGGAGAGCAGCCGCCGAAGCTGGCGGTCGACACACCCTCGCATGTGAGAAACCCCGTGGGCGTCTTCAACGAATCGTGGATCCAGGCACGGCGCGTTGTGGCGGGCCTAGAGGTACTTGCGGAATTCGTCGAAGTCACCGAGCGCCGGCTGGCGCAGATGCGGACGTGGCCCGTGTCGCGTTTCGAGGAAGTGGGCCCGAGCCCTGTGGGCGAGGTGCCCTACCGGCAGTTCATGGAATTACGGGTTATGGACTGCTGGGTGCACGAGCAGGACATCCGTTTGGCGACCGAACGCCCTGGTCATCGCCAGGGCCCTGCGGCTGAACTGGCGATCGACAGGATCGCGTCCGCAATGGGATTCGTCGTCGGGAAGCAAGCCCAGGCGCCCGAGGGTGTCTTCGTGCGTTTCGACGTGGTCGGAGATGTCCCCCGCCGTCTCGACATCGAGGTCCGCCAGGGCCGGGCCGTGGCCGTCGAGGACCTCGAGGCCGAGCCCACGGCGGTGCTCAGAATGGACCAAGAGTCCTTCTGGCGGCTGGCCTGCGGTCGTGTCCCAGGTGATGCGGCGCTCTTCGCCGGCCTCGTCGAGCTGGAGGGCGACATTTCGCTCGCCCGGCAGGTGCTCAGCTCGATGGCGTTCATGATCTGATCTCGTCGCGCAGGCGGGGCCAGCCGACGTTCCTGCGCCTGCCGACGTTCCTGTGCCTGCCGACCAAGGCGTGTCGACTGCTCGTCGTCTCGGCGCACCTCGTACCTGCCGGGCAGTCACGGTTCCGCCAACGTGGTGGTCGGTAGACTCGGCCTTCCTTATGCGAGCCACCTCCGCGCCAGTAGAGGGCAACCGGGTTCGTCTCTCCATCGAGGTGGACGAAGCCGAGGTAGACCAGGCGGTCGACGCCACGGCTCGGCGACTGGGCCGTGAGATCCGGGTGCCGGGATTTCGTCCGGGTCACGTACCGCGTCCGGTTCTCGAGGCGCGCCTCGGTGGCGCATCGGCACTGCGTCAGCAGGCGATCACAGACGCCCTGCCCGACCTCTACGCGCGTGCGGTGTCGGACACAGAGGTCGACCCGATCGCCGCCCCTGAAATCGACGTCACCTCCGGCAAGGACGCAGGACCGGTGACCGTCGACGCCGTGGTAGAGGTGCGCCCGACGGTGTCGCTGCCGGGTTACCAGGGTTTGGCTGTGACCATCCCGACCGTCGCGGTGACCGACGCGGATGTCGACGCCCGGGTGGACCGATTGCGCGAACAATCCGGTGAGCTCTCCACCGTGAAGCGCGGAGCGCGTGATCGCGACTACGTGACCATCGACCTGCACGGCACGCGCGCCCACGACGAGGATCTCGACGTCGAGGACTACCTGTACGAGGTTGGAGCCGGATCGGACGTGCCCGGGCTCGACGAGCAGTTGAGGGGGGCCAAGCCCGGAGACATCCTCCAGTTCGCTGCGCCGCGCGCGTCTGGCGCGGGTGAAGGAGCCGAGGTGGGCGCGGCCGAGAGCCTTGCCACCTTCAGGGTCCTGGTGAAGGAGGTCAAGGAGAAGGTCCTTCCCGAGCCGACCGACGAGTGGGCCTCTGAGGCATCGGAGTTCGAGACCCTCGGAGAGCTGCGGGACGACCTACGGAAGCGGCTGGAGCAGATCAAGGTCGTGCAGGCCCAGCTGGCGCTGCGTGACCGGGCTCTCGAGGCGCTGATGGCACTCGTGGAGCAAGAACCGCCCGATGCTCTCGTAGAGGAGGAGACACAAGAGCGGCTACATGACCTCGGCCACCGCCTCGAGGAGCGGCGGATGAATCTGGAGCAGTTCCTGCAGGCTTCGGGGCGCCATAGGGAGGAGCTCCTCGCCGAGATCCGTACGGAGGCAGTCCGCGACGTGCGCGCAGACCTCGCCCTGCGAGCGCTCGCGGACGCCGAGGGGATCGAGGTGACCGACGACGAGCTCGAGCGCGCGGTAGAGGAGCTCGCCGAACAGGCGCAATCCACGGTCGCCGAGGTTCGTCGCAGGCTCGACCGCTCAGGGAGGCTCTCCGCGGTACGCTCGGGTAGGAGGAAGGCCAAGGCACTTTCCTGGCTTCTCGAGCACGTGGAGCTGGTGGACGAAGACGGCAGCCCGGTCTCCCGGGATGACTTGCGGATGGACCTCGGGGGGCAGGAGCAGGCGGGCGGCACGGTGGTCGACGAATCGGCGGGGGAGTCCCCCGTGGACGGCGAGGCGGGGGAACGAAGGAGCAAGGACGTGCGAGTCGAAGAGGAACTACCTGTCGAGGCCGAGTCATGAGCCACGGTCACATCGGCGGCTACGGCGCCGGTCGCTACCGTGTCGGTGATGACGACGCCTGCGCTCACGTAACCCCTCGATCCAGCGCCGACGGGTACCTGGTCCCCACCGTCATCGAGCAGACGAGTCGTGGTGAGCGCGGGTACGACCTCTATTCCCGGCTGCTCAAGGAGCGCATCATCATCCTGGGCACCCCGATCGACGACGCGGTGGCGAACCTGATCTGTTCCCAGATGCTCTTCTTGGAGTACGAGGATTCCGACAAGGACATCCAGCTGTACGTGAATTCACCGGGCGGTGACATCACGGCGCTGTTCGCGATCTACGACACCATGAAGTACGTGAAATCCGACGTGTCGACTTTCTGCTTCGGGCAGGCAGCGTCTGCAGGGGCGGTCCTCCTCGCCGCCGGGGCACCGGGCAAACGCTTCGCTCTGCCACATGCACGCATCGTCTTGCACCAGCCGTGGGGCGGGGCTGCCGGGCAGGCGAGTGATATCGAGCTTCAGGCGAAGGAGATCATTCGCATGCGCGATCTCCTGAACTCGATGCTCGCTTCGGACACCGGCCAGCCCTTCGAGAAGATCTCCCGTGACACCGACCGGGACTTTGTCATCACGGCCGAGGAAGCGGTGTCATACGGCCTGATCGACGAGGTGATCACCACCCGCGACGCGGTTGTATCCGCCGAAGCGGTCGGTGCGGCCTAGGCTTGGGGACGGAGCAAGGGGGAAAGCGGTGGCGAAGTTCGGTGACGGAGGTGACCTCGTCAAGTGCAGCTTCTGCGGCAAGTCGCAGAAGCAAGTCAAGAAGCTCATCGCCGGACCAGGTGTCTACATCTGTGACGAGTGCATCGACCTCTGCAACGACATCATCGCCGAGGAGCTCGCCGAGACCACCGAGCTTTCCTTCGACGATCTTCCGAAGCCCCGCGAGATCTTCGAGTTCCTGAACGATTACGTGATCGGACAGGAGTACGCCAAGAAGATCCTGTCCGTCGCCGTCTACAACCACTACAAGAGGGTGCAAGCCGGTCCCGCCCAGTCGACCGATGTCGAGTTGACCAAGTCGAACATCCTCCTCCTCGGTCCGACCGGCTGTGGTAAGACGCTCCTCGCCCAGACGCTCGCCCGGATGTTGAACGTACCGTTCGCCATCGCGGACGCTACGGCTCTCACCGAGGCGGGCTACGTGGGTGAGGACGTGGAGAACATCTTGTTGAAGCTGATCCAGGCCGCCGACTATGACGTGAAGCGGGCCGAGACCGGGATCATCTACATAGACGAGATCGACAAGATCGCCCGTAAGAGCGAGAACCCCTCGATCACTCGCGACGTGTCCGGTGAAGGTGTGCAGCAGGCGCTGCTCAAGATTCTCGAGGGCACCACGGCTTCGGTGCCTCCCCAGGGGGGACGCAAGCATCCCCACCAGGAGTTCATCCAGATCGACACCACGAACATCCTGTTCATCTGCGGAGGGGCTTTCGCCGGTCTCGACAAGATCATCGAGAGCCGCATCGGCCGCAAGGGCATCGGGTTCAGGGCAGAGGTGCGTCGAAGCGCCGAGGCCCGCGACAGCGAAGTCCTGCGCTACGTGTTGCCCGAAGACCTGATGAAATTCGGGCTCATTCCGGAGTTCATCGGTCGCCTACCGGTGGTGGGGGCGATATCGAGCCTCGACAAGGAGGCGCTGATGCGCATTCTGGTCGAGCCGAAGAACGCTCTGGTGAAGCAGTACCACCGTGTCTTCGACCTCGACGGGGTCGAGCTGGAACTCGGTGAGGACGCATTGGAAGCCGTAGCCGAGCAAGCGATGTTGCGAGGTACGGGGGCGCGCGGGTTGCGGGCAATTCTCGAAGAGGTTTTGCTCGATGTCATGTACGACCTTCCGAGCCGCACCGATGTGGGACGGTGCGTCATCGATCGCTCTGTAGTGCTGGACCGGGTCCACCCCACCCTCATTCCGCAGGGGGAGCCCGCCAAGACGGTCCGCCCGCGTCGCGCTGCATCCTGACGGCACAACTGCCTGTGAGCTCTGTCTCGGCTGACGGTCGCGTCCAAGGGGAGGTTCGCGTTCGAGATGAGGTGCCTGCGGGGTTCTCGTGCAGGCACGGTCGGCCGGGTAGGGACCCGGCGCCGCCACAGCGATGAGCCGGCAGGTGAAGAGCGGTCGAGGGACGTGCCTGTGGGGTTCTCGTGCAGGCACGGTCGGCCGGGTAGGGACCCGGCCGCCACAGCGATGAGCCGGCAGGTGAAGAGCGGTCGAGGGAGGCGCGACGAGCTCGTGGCCTGGCTCGACGGGCATAGTGATTTCGAGCGGTCGATGCCCACGCGCGCGACTGCTCCTACCCTCGACCGGATCCGTGTCATCTGCCGGATCCTTGGCGACCCCGAGCGTTCCTTTCCTGTCGTCCACCTGACCGGTACGAACGGAAAGGGTTCTGTAGCCGAGATGCTCACAGCGCTGTTCATGGCGAACGGGCTCAGCGTCGGCACTTACACGAGCCCGAATCTCGCTCGTGTGAACGAGCGCCTGGCGCGTGACGACGAGCCGATCAGTGACGAGGAGCTCGTCGAAGTGCTTGGCACCCTGGAGATGGTCGAGCCCATGGTCCGGGCGCGCGCGACACGCTTCGAGCTTCTGACCGCTGCGGCGTTCTGGTGGTTTGCCGACGTGGCGGTGGACGTGGCGGTCGTGGAGGTGGGGCTGGGGGGTCGGTGGGACGCCACGAACGTGGTCGAGCCCGCGGTGGCCGCGGTGACGAACGTGAGCTACGACCACGTCGAGATCCTCGGGCCCACCCTCGCTGACATAGCGGTGGAGAAGGCAGGGATCATCAAGCCCGGATGCCGTCTCGTCATAGGCGAGACCGAGCCCGAGCTGCTCGAGGTCTTCTCGTCGGCCGCCGAGACCGCAGGCGCGCTCGAGTCCTGGGTCCGAGGAGAGGAGTTCGACTGCTGCGCGAACCGTTTGGCCGTGGGGGGAAGGATGCTCGACCTGCGCACCCCGGCCGGGTCCTACGAAGAGGTCTACCTTCCGTTGCACGGGGCGCACCAAGGTGACAACGCTGCGGTGGCTCTCGCCTCGGCTGAGGCGTTCTTCGGGTTCCCGCTCTCGCAGGAGGTGGTCGAGGAGGCGTTCGCCTCGGTCGAGGTGCCCGGGCGTCTCGAGGTGGTGGGCCATGACCCGCTGATCGTCCTTGACGGAGCTCACAACGTGGCGGGGGCCGAGGCGTTGGCCCGCGCGCTCGTCGACGAGCTTCCAACCGAAGAGGAAACGGTCGCGGTGGTCGGGATGCTCGCAGGGCGCGACCCGAGCGCGATGCTTCAGGCGCTTGTCACGGCGGGGGTGCGTACGGTGGTCGCCTGCACCGCGCCGTCGCCGCGGGCGTTGCCCGCAGATCGGATCAGCGAGGCGGCGCGCGCCGCAGGTCTCGTCGCGTTGGCGGTCGAGTCCGTGCCAGAGGCGCTGTACCTGGCGCGGGCCCGAGTGCCGGCTGGTGGCCGGCTGGTGGTGACGGGTTCGCTGTACGTGGTGGCTGACGCCCGCGCCGTGTTGGTACGTGCGGCGAGCGACCGGTAGCCTGCCAAGCCCATGAATCGCACGTTGGTGATCTGCAAGCCCGATGCGGTCGAACGAGGCCTGGTCGGCGAGATCGTCGGTCGCCTGGAACGCAAAGGGCTCAAGCTCGTGGCCGCCGAGCTTCGCCACATCGAGGAGTCCGCGGCGGCTCGGCACTACGCCGAGCACGAGGGAAAGCCCTTCTACCACGACTTGTTGGCCTTCATCACCCGTTCACCGGCGATGCTGCTCGTGGTGGAGGGACCCGAGGAGACCTGGCAGATCGTGAGAACCCTCATGGGGCCGACAGATCCCGCAGAGGCACCCCCTGGGACCATGCGAGGTGACCTGGGCACGGTCCTCACCGAGAACCTGGTCCACGGATCCGACTCCGCCGACTCCGCCAGACGGGAGATCGAGATCTTCTTCCCCGCTCTCACCTGAACCTTCGAGAACCTCGTCGGTCGCGCCGGAATTGGTGGAGGTGCCTGCGTCTGTCGAGCGCAGGCACGGTCGGCGGGGTAGGGACCCGGCCGGCACAGTGATCAGCCGTCAGGTGAGGAGCCGACGAGCAAGTAGCGTGTGTCGTCACATTTGCAGGCGGGGCGGCCTTGTGCCGCCTCGGGAAGTTCCCTAGCCTTGGGCGGACCCGAAGTCCCACGGGAGCCTGGTGCACTCGTGGCAATCG
>JBELAS010000032.1:0-9650 GCA_049508615.1 Acidimicrobiales bacterium | reverse complement strand
ACTGCCTCGAACGCACTCGCATGGCGGCGAGCGCCTTCTTCACGTCGCTTCGCGCTCGACTTAATGAACGGCGCTGGCCTGTGATAACTGTCGCTGCATCGCTTCTCACCGGTATGGCCTACAGCCTCTTATGGGGACCGATTGTGCGTCACCATCCGTACTGGTTGACCCCCGGCGACCTATGGGCGACTTACCGTTCAGCGCATTACATCGGATGGGGGTACCTTGGAGGCGTGTACTCGGCCGGCACTGGCCTTGTGACCTTTCCCGGGATTCTCCTACTTCTCGCTCCCGTGGCGATGCTTTCCGGAGCACTCGGACTGACCGAGGCCTTTCCCCGTTTTGTCATGCATCCTACGGCGTGGCTAGTGCTCGGCCCCTTCGAGATCCTGCTCAGCTCGGTCGCCTTGTTTGCCACGGACGCGTTGGCGGAACGCTTGGGAGTGGGTACGGGCCGCCGGGCGGTGTTGTGTGCGATCCAGGGCGTGGTCTTGTGGAATGTCTCGGTGCTCTGGGGGCACCCCGAGGACGCGGTCGCCGTGGGTTTGGCCGTCTATTCTCTTCTCTTCGCGCTTGACGGGCGGTGGACGGGCGCAGGCTGGCTCTTCGGTCTCGCAATGGCCACGCAACCATTGGTGGTGTTGATGTTCCCTGTCCTTCTCGCCATGTGCGACAGGCAGCAGATCACGGGTCTTGCATTGCGGAGCTTCCTTCCGATCGTGGCGCTCGTGGCGACACCGCTCATAGCCCAGTTCCACCCGACTATGCACGCCATCTTCGACCAGCCGAATTACCCGCGGATCGACCACGCGACCCCGTGGACGGCCCTGGCACCGAGGCTCGGTGGTACCGGGAAGAACGTGGCCGTCGCAGGTGGCCCGGGTCGTGCCATTGCGGTTCTCGTTGCATGTGGGCTGGGCCTGTGGGCTCGGCGGAAGCGCGATCGCCCCGAGATGCTCGTGTGGGCGGCCGCGCTCGCAATGGCGTCGAGGTGCTTCACGGAGTCGGTGATGGACTCCTTTTACATCTGGCCCGCTCTCGCCATTGGCCTGGTAGTTGCCGCCTACATGGGCCGTTGGCGCCTCGCATTTGCAGGCGCGCTCGCGGTGCTCACAAGCGTCGTGAGCAACTGGCGCCTAGGGGAGTTTCCATGGTGGGCGCTCGTAACCGCCGGGATCGTCCTGGTTCTCGCTGCAGGCAGTGTGCGCCGGATATCAAGACACGGGTCGAAGATGCCGATGACGTGTGAGAACGACACAAGCCTTTCGCAATGGGGGACTCGGTCCGCGCGGCTCGTTGGGGCAGCGCGGTAGCCAGGCCTGATGACGGGAACTGGAAGAAGCAGATGCCACAAGTAATAGGGCTGGACATCGGCACGAGCGCAGTGCGCGCAGCGGAGGTGGAGATCGACGGTCGTTGCCCCGCTCTGCGTGCCTTCTCGCAGGTGGGGCTTCCCCCCGGCGTCGTCGTCGACGGCGAGGTACAGGACTCTTCAGCGCTCTCTGACGCGATAGCACGCCTTTGGCACAACGGCCGGTTCGCCTCGAAGTCGGTAGTCGTCGGGATCGCGGGCCTACGCGCCATCACGCGTGAGATCGAACTTCCGTGGGTCCCCGACGACGAGGTCGACAGCGCCGTGCGCTTCCAATCAGAGGAGGTCATCCCCTTCCCAGCTGACAAGACGATCCTTTCCACCCAGGTGCTGGCGGACTACGAGGTCCCAGACGGAACCACCCAACGGCGTGTGCTCGTGGCCGCTGCGCATCGCGACCTGATCGATGGTGTTGTCGGAGCCGTGGAGCGGGCCGGTCTCCACGTGGCGCGAGTCGATCTTGTCTCCTCGGCCCTGGTACGGGCGCTGGTGGACAACGTGCCACAGGCACAGCAGCCTGAGGCGATCGTCTCGGTCGGAGCCGGCTTGACCGTGATCGTCGTTCACCAGCAGGGCCGGCCGCAGTTCGTCCGCACCATCGGCATGGGAAGCAATTTGGCTACGACCGCCATCGCTTCGGCACTAGACGTTCCCTTCGCCGACGCCGAGGCCGTCAAGCGCCGTCTCGGTGCAGCCGAAGCTCAGGTGCGATCCGCTGAGCGTGCAGTTCAGCCGACCATCGGAGAGCTGGTAGGCGAGATTCGGAACTCGATCCAGTACTTCGCTTCTCTCCCAGGACGGTCTCCAATTGCGGGTGTGACCATCACCGGGGCGGGAGCTCGGCTGCGGGGGCTGGTCGAGCAGCTCCAATCGCAGGTGCACATACCTGTGCGTTTCGTGTCTCCCCTGTCGCGCCTGGACCTTTCGGGCTTCGGCCTCTCGCCTGAACAGGTGGCGAGCATCGAGCCGATTCTTGCTGTGCCGATCGGCCTGGCGCTGCCCGAGCCGAACCCCGCCGTGAAGAGGTTCAACCTGGTTCCCCCGGAGGCGATCCAGCGTGAGCGGAACCGGCAGCTGATCAGGTACTCAGCCATCGGTGCGGCCGTGGTGGTCGTGCTCCTTGGGGCCTTCTCCGCCTCGCGCTTCCTCGAAGTTCGTCACACGCAGCAGGACAACGAGGCGCTACGCAAGAGTGTCGCCGGGCTTCGGGCCGTGATCCCCACATACGACAAGGCGGCAATCGCGGAAGGTGAGCTTCACGCAGCCGAGGCACAGGTCACGCTCCTGAACAGCACCTCTGTTGACTGGCCCGCAGTGTTGGCCGAGCTGAATGCCCGGATGCCTGCCGGCCTGTCGGTCACGAACTTCGCCGGTACCGTGCAGACCAGCTCAGGATCGAAATCATCCGGCATAACTCTGCCTCCTGGTACAACTTTGCCTCCCGGTGTAACCATGCCTGGTGCATCGAATGTGCGGGTCGTCGGAAGCATCACGGTGTCGGTGTCGGGCACTTTCCCCGCAAACGCCCACTTCGACCCCGCTGCAGAGTGGATCGATAGTGTCACGGCGTCGTCGATGTTCAGCCCACCGAGCGTAACCGCGCTGACGAATACGCCGAGTCCTGGTGGCACGACCGTTTCGTTCCAGTCGACGGTCTTGCTGAAGAGCGGTGCCTTCGTGAAGAAAGCGAGCTCCTGATGGAACGCTTCGGTCAATACCGGGTACCGCTTCTCACCGCTCTTGGCGCAATCGTCATCGCCTTGGTCGTCTATCTTGCGTGGATCTCTCCCGAAGGATCGAAGCTAGCAAGTCTGCGTACCCAGCAGACACAGTTCAAGAGTCAGCAGACACAGCTCCGGGCGGAGATCGCGAAATTGAACCGCGAGAAGTCGAACCTGGGGACGACCTGTGCAACCCTGACGAATGACGTGAACGAGGTCCCAGGCACTCCCGACGTCGACGCCTTCCTTCACCAAGTGACGACGCTGGCGGTCAAGAGCGGTGATCCGAACACGCCCAGCATCTCGGTCACGCAAGCGACCGGCAGCACACAGGGCGACTCTGGTGCTACTCCGGTTGCGATCACCTTCACTTTGCAGGGAACGTACGGGCAGATGTCGACCTTTCTCCAGGGCTTGTACTCGTCAGACGCTCTTCCCCGCCTGTTTACGATCTCGTCGATCACGATCGCCGGCGGCCCTGCTGCGGTGGGTGGATCTGCCCCTGCCGCCGCCACCCCGAACTACGACCTCACACTGAACGGGAACATCTACTACTCGACAGGGCAGAAGAACTCCTGCGCAACCTCGAAGTAGTCCGCAAGCGAGGAAGCTCCTGGCAGTGAAGGCTGGAGCCCTAAAGCACGCTCATCTCCCCGCCGATAATTCCTCCGGCAGCAGATGCCTGCCGATCGACCATACAGGATGAGGTCATGCTCAAGTCGGTGCTCCAGCACCTGCACGATGCGCGGACGGTAGGACTCGGGGGTGAGGGCGCGGACGAAGCCGGCTTCACCCTCGTCGAGCTCATGGTGGTGCTACTCGTCATCGCGATCTTGCTCGCGATCGCGATCCCGACCTTCGTGGGGATGACCAGCTCGGGGAACGACCGCGCGGCGCAGTCCAACTTGATGAACGCGATCACCGAGGCGAGCGCTGTCTATGGGGCCCAGGACGAGAGCTTCCCAGATGACAATGGGATATTCGATGCAGCGGCGCCGGAATTCGTTTGGGGAGAGTTCTACAACTCCTGGGGCGACAACATCATCAGTTTCTTCGCTGCTTCCTACGAAACCGACCCGAAGACCGATGGCCAGGGGTTACTCATGACGACCCTCAGCGCCTCCAATAACTGCTTTGCCGTGATCACGTCTCCGAATGGGTCCCCTTTCGACGAGTTCTACAACATCATCCCGTCGTGGATGACCTCACCAGGGACGTACTACGCAGAGAAGACTGACGACGCGAGCGAGTGCAATTCTTTGTTCGCCCTCATTTGGTGGAAGAACTGGGGGACCAGCTTCAGCGACCCGAACGCCCAGGGCAACTGATCCTGGCGGCCAGCTCCAGGCGAACGGCTGTGAGTTTTGGAACAGTCACCCTGGCTCCGCTCAACCAGGCGACGGTTATGCGCGGGCACCGACGTTGGCACTTCGCCGACGTGTGACCGTGACGTGGCGAGGAAGCCGGCAGAGATCTCAGTGCTATGTCAACCGGACCGAGATCACGCGAGGAACTGTGTCCACGCGAGCGGTGGTGATGCATGTGATTTCACGCACATCGAAGCTCACAAGAAGTGGTATTTGCACCTCACACACTACGAGGATGTTCCTGGCACGAAAGGCAAAAGCCTAAAGCACCGTTACTTCCTCGCCGATGGTCCTAGTGGCAGCAGACGTCTGTCGATTGACCATACAGGAGGAAGTCATGCTCAAGTCCATGCTCCGACACCTGCGCGATGCGCGGATGGAAGAGCTCGAGAGTGAAGGAGCGGGCGAAGCCGGCTTCACCCTCATCGAGCTCATGGTGGTGCTGCTCATCATCGCGATCTTGCTCGCCATTGCGATTCCGACCTTCCTAGGCGTGACCGGTTCGGCGAACGATCGCTCTGCGCAGTCCAACTTGACCAACGCGCTCACCGAGGCGAGCGCCGTCTATCAGAATACCAACCTGACCTTCCCGTTGAACGCGGCTGTTGCGACCTACCAGAGCTCAGCGCCCGAATTCACGTGGGGGGCGACAACGGCGGCCGCCAACCAAAGCACCATAAGTGTCGACGTGTCCATTGACGGCCAGGTGATCCTCCTGGCCACCCGCAGCAACGCTAACGGCGGGAACTGCTGGTTTGTGGTTTCGTCTTCGACTGAGGCCCCGAGCGCTGGCTTCACCGGGCTCCCGACGGGGGTTAATCCCACGGGCACCACAGGTACGTACTACGCAGAGAAGGCCAAGAACCAGTCCACCTGCAATGCTTCGAGCGCTGTTGCCTACGCAAACTGGGGGACCAGCTACGGTGCCTCGGGGATCACAAACTGATCCTGGCGGAAACCAGCTCCAGGCGGCGAACGATCGCCTGACTTAGTGAAGTCGACAGTGGCCCCCGCCGAAACGGGGGTCACTGTCGCGCCCGGGTACCGACGTGTGCACCTTCGCCGAGGTGTGTCATGACGAGGAGGTCGCAGAGACCTCAGTCGGCGTTGGTGGCGACAGCTCGGCGGCTCGGCTCCCGGTGGGGACCCTTACATGGGGCCGGCGTCGTGCTTGCGGGCCGGGAGGCGCTCACGACGAGTGGACAGGAGCTCGAGCGCACGCCACACCGCAACGCGGGTGTCGGCCGGGTCGATCACGTCGTCGACGTACCTGCGCTCGGCGGCGACCCAGGGAGTGAGCAGCTCCTCTGCATAGCGCTCCTCGAGCTCTTGTTGCTCTTGTTCGGTCCCTTGGCGGCGGAGGATCTGCGCGGCCCCCTTCGCCCCCATGACCGCGATCTCGGCCGTCGGCCACGCCAGGCAGACGTCGTTGCCGATCGCTTTCGAGTCCATCACGATGTAGGCGCCCCCGTAGGCCTTTCGCAGCACTACGCACACACGTGGCACCGTCGCCTCGGCGTAGGCAAACGCGAGCTCCGCCCCGTGGCGGATGATCCCGCGCCACTCGCGGTCCTTGCCCGGCAGGAACCCTGGAGTGTCGACGAAGGTGACCAAGGGCAGGTTGAAGGAGTCACAGAAGCGCACGAAGCGTGCACCTTTCTGCGCGGCCGCGATGTCGAGGGTGCCGGCAAGCGAGCGGGGCTGGTTGGCCACCACCCCTACGGCTGTGCCCGCGATACTGGCGAGAGCCGTCACGATCTGGGGAGCCCATCCCGAGCGCAGCTCGAGCAGCTCTGCGTCGTCGACCACAGATCGGATCACCTCGCGCACGTCATAGGTGGCGCGGCCTGACTCGGGCACGATGCGGTGCAGCTCGGGCGCCAGGCGATCCGGCGGGTCAGACGTCGGGATCCGGGGCGGGGTCTCGTCGGTGTGGTCGGGCAGGTAGCCGAGCACGACGGCGAAGAGCTCGGGGACTTGGGCCTCGTCCGCTGCCACGAGCGCGCACAGCCCGCTCGTGGTGGCGTGCAACGCGGTACCGCCCAGCTCGCGCGGTCCCATGCGGATGCCAGTGAACCCCTCCACGGCGTCGGGGCCGGACAGATACGAGAAGGCGTCCGGCGTCATGATCGCGACGTCGGCCAGGCCTAGAAGAAGAGCAGGTCCCGAGATCGCCGCCCCGGTCACCGCCGCGAGCACCGGCACGATTCCCGAACACGCCGACACGGCCGCGGCCGCCTTTCCCCAGCCGTGCAGGGCGTCGATGCCCTCGGAGACCTCGGAGCCCGACGTCGAGAGAACCAATGCGAGCGGAAGGCGCTGGGCGAGCGCAGCCTCGGCCGCCCGGGCGATCTTCGCGCCGTCGGTCCTTACGAGCGCTCCGGCGTGATGCCGGGAGACCGATCGGGCGACCACCACCCTGCGTCCGTCGAAGACCTCGACTCCCGACCGCAACGTGCCGGGAACGTGCGCATACAGCATCAGCTCGGTGGCAGTCGACGGCGGCACCGGTTGCCATCCTACGAGCCGGATGCGAAGGATCCCCAGTGCTGATGTGCCACGATCAGCGGGCATGACCGCCGTCTCGTGGCCGGGATGTCAGCCCCGTCGCTCGGCGACCACGACCGCCCTCTGGTCGGCGTTCTCCTTGTTCTCCTTGTTGGGGTCCTCCTTGTTGCGCCGCAGATGACCGTTCCCCCAGGCGTGCAGATGACCGTTTCCCCAGGCGCGCAGGGCATGGGAGAGCACTTGTCATGGCGCCGGCGCCTTGGGCGTGCCTGGCCATGGCTTCGGTACGTCCTAGGGCTCGGACTGGCTGCGCTCGCCCTCTGGGCGCTCTCGGGGCGCCGGGGCGAGCTTTCGGGCGCGACTCGGTACCTGTCGCACATCGACTGGGTCTGGCTCCTGCTGGGAGTCGGGGCAGAGGTGGCGTCGCTGGTCGCGTTCGGCCTTGTCCAGCAACGCCTGCTGGAGGCGGGCCGGGTGCGCATGAGCTTGGGCCGGGTTACGGCCGTCACCTTCGCGGTCACCGCCATCGCCAACTCCATGCCGGCGGGCCCTTTGGTGTCGTCTGTGTTCGCCTTCCACCAGTACCGCCGACAGGGCGCCGACGAGGCGTTCGCAGGCTGGACCCTGGCGGCTGTGTTCGTGGCCGCCTCGGTGAGCCTGGCTGTCGTGGCCGCCGCAGGACTCGCCATAGCCGGCGCCGAAGGGGCGGGGTTCAACTTGGTGTGGGTGACGGTCGGGGTGCTGGCAGCGGCCGTGCTTCTCGGCGCGCTCTTCGTTCAGCAAAGGGCCGTCTCATGGATGGCGTCTTCGTCGGTGCGAGCGAGCCGGCGCATGTTCCACTGGCCAAGCGAGGAGGCCGTCGTCCGCGTCGAGGCGCTCATAGAACGTCTTTCGCTGGTGCACCTCACAGTGGGCGAGGTCCTTTCCGTGACGGGATGGGCTGTGGCGAATTGGGTGCTCGACTGCAGTTGCCTGGCGCTGTCGTTCATGGCGGTCGGTGTCGGGATCCCGTGGAAGGGGCTGCTGCTCGCCTACGGCGCCGGGCAGTTGGCGGCGAACCTGCCGATCACCCCCGGAGGGCTCGGGGTGGTCGAGGGAAGCCTCACGATCGCCCTGGTGGCGTTCGGGGGCGCAGAGACGCAGACGGTGGCGGCCGTGCTGCTCTACAGGATCATCAGCTTCTGGGGGGAGCTGCCCGTGGGATGGGCGACGTGGGGGGCGATCATCTGGGGTCACCGTGGGTCGCGCGCCGGGGCAGTCGATGCGAGGATTGACGCCGATGTGGCGAAGGTGACGGTGTGATGCTCCCGGTAGCGAGGAAGTTGCCGGCGGCCGCCGCGGTGGCCCTGTTGTCTCTCGGCTCGCTGGCGGTCGCGAGCTGCACCTCGGCACGCAACGCACTCGGAACCAACTCGAGTCCCTGCTACCTGGCGTTGCCGGTAGCGCGGGATGCGATCCACGATCGAGGAACCTTCGGCGGTGTCCGGCTCGTGACGGCGAAAGAGCTCGCCAAGCGCGTGCACCTGCTCGATGTCCTCGTGGCGCGCGCCGGCGGCAAGCTCCACGACGTGTGCGTCGTCGAGTACCGCGGCACGTACCGGCTCGACGAAGTGCAGCGACCACTCGGGCGTGCGGTTCGTGGTGGCGTCGGCCGCTACGCGATCGTGGTCGTGTCGCGTGCCTCGAACCGGCTTCTCGGAACGTTCGTGCGCGCCACCCAGCCGGTGCGTTTCCGGCACATGGCGTTGCGCTCATTACGCCGGTAGCACGAGGAGGATCGCCTGGGAATCCTCCATAGGTCAGAGGGGATGCCAAGCTGGCGTACGTGGTGGACCGGCTGGAGCGTCTCACGGACCTGGTGCTGTTCCTGCGGGAGGGACGGCCGAGGTCCCTTCGCGAGATCGCAGACTCGGTTCCCGGCTACCCCCCCGACGGCGAGGCGCGCCGTCAGGCTTTCGAGCGCGACAAGCGGACACTTCGCGGCGGGGGAGTCGAGATCACGGCGGTTCCAATCGAGGGCAGGGACCAGATCGGGTACTTGATCCGCACCGAGGACTTCTACCTGCCGGACCTCGAGCTCGAAGCGGACGAGCAGGCGGCGTTGAACCTCGCCGTGGCCGGTGTCCACCTTGGCGATCCCAGTGGCCGCGACGCGCTGTGGCGTCTGGGGCTTCCCGCCTCTGCCGGTGTGCAACCCCTCGCCGAGCTGCCCGCCCTGCCCGCGCTCCCGAGGCTCGATGGCGCGCTTCGCTCTCGCTCCACCGTCACCTTCTCCTACCGCGGTGACGAGCGCCGGGTCGATCCGGCGCTGCTGCGCTTTCGCGGCGGCTGGTGGTACCTGGTCGGCTACGACCGGTACCGGAACGCGCCGCGGACGTTTCGCGTGGACCGCATGGAGGGGCTGCCATCGGTGGGTGCTCCCGGCTCCGCCCACCTGCCCGAGGGTTTCGAACTCACCGAGGCGCTGCGAGACGAGCCCTGGAGGATGGGCGAGTCAGAGCCTGTCCCTGTCGACGTCCTGGTGGACGCGCCGCTCACGGCGCTCGTCGTCTCGGAGGTCGGGGAGGCGACCGTGACAGAGCGCCGAGACGACGGTTCGGCGGTCGTGCGTCTGGAGGTGACGAACACGGCGGCCTTGCGCAGCTGGGTCCTCGAGCTCGGCGACCATGCAGAGGTGCTCGC
>JBELAS010000031.1:0-14713 GCA_049508615.1 Acidimicrobiales bacterium | reverse complement strand
CTCCTGGTGGTCGAGGGCGTCGGGTTGGCGGGGACATTGGCCACTCTCGCGCTGGCAGTCACGGTCGCCGTTCGCTATCAGGCCAAAGGAGGCGGCTACCGGCTGGTGAGCCGCCATGCATGGGCCTCGTCCCTCGGCATCTCCTGGCACCTGGGTGTCGACGGTATCTCGCTCTTCCTGATCCTCATGGCCGCGGTGCTGTTCCCGCTGGCTCTGGTCTCGAGCCGCGTGCGCCACAAGCCGCGGGCTTACGTGGCGTGGGTGCTGCTGCTGGAGGCCGGGTGCCTGGGGAGCTTCGTAGCCCTCGATCTGGTGCTGTTCTTCCTGTTCTTCGAGCTGACCTTGGTGCCGGCGTACTTCGTGGTGGCCGGGTGGGGGTTCGCACGCCGTGGGTATGCGGCGATCAAGTTCTTCGTCTACACGTTCCTCGGTTCCGCGTTCCTGCTCGTCGGGATCGTGGCGCTGGCCTTCATCCACGAGCACCAGACGGGTCGGCTCACCTTCGACCTCGTCGCGCTGTCGGGGACCCACCTGGGGCTTGCCTCGCAGGTGCTGCTGTTCCTGGCATTCACCGCTTCGTTCGCGGTGAAGGTGCCGATCTTTCCGTTCCACACGTGGTCGCCCGACGCGTACGCCGAATCTCCCGTGGCGGGCTCGGTGATCCTCGCCGGGGTGATGGCCAAGATGGGGACCTACGGAATCGTGCGTTTCGACCTGACCCTGTTCCCGAGGGCGGTGGTCGACCTGGCGCCTTTGCTCCTGACCCTGGGCGTGATCGGGATCATCTACGGCGCTGTGGTGGCGGCCGCCACGAGAGACCTGAAACGTCTCGTTGCTTACTCGTCGCTCGCGCAGCTGGGGTTCATCGTGCTCGGCACCTTCGCCCTCGACACCCAAGGGGTGTCCGGGAGCGTGCTGCAGATGGTCAACCACGGGCTCATCGTGGCCGTGCTGTTTATAGTGATCGGCTTCATCTACGAGCGGCGTGGCACGTGGCAGGCCTCTGAGCTTCGCGGGTTGCAGCGTCCCGCTCCCGTGCTAGCCGCCACGTTCACGGTGGGGATGCTGGCCTCCATCGGCCTGCCGGGCTTGAACGGGTTCGTCGGGGAGCTGCTGATCCTTCTGGGTACATTCCTCACCCACCGCTGGTGGGCCGTGGTGGCGACCGCGGGCGTGGTGCTGGCGGCGATCTACCTGTTGTGGGCCTACCAGCAGACGTTCCACCACGAGCCCGACCGGGCGACCGCTGCTACGCGCGACCTGTCCTGGCGCGAAGGGTTGGTGGTGGCCCCTCTCGTGGTGATCATCTTCTTCCTCGGTATCTACCCCAAGCCGGTCCTCGACCGAATCACGCCTTCGGTGAACCTGCTCGTCCATCGGGTCGAGACCGCTACCTCCACTCACCAGCCAGCGGTCAGCGGCGGCTCGTACCCGGGCACCGCGGTACGCGTCAAGGAGGGCAGTTCGCGATGAGAGCCCTCTTGCTGGCCGCGGCGACAGGACACCTGGCGCTGCCGAGGATCGACTACTACTCCATACTCCCCGAGCTCGTCCTGCTCGGAGGTGCGCTCTTCGCGCTGGCTGCTTCGTCGCTCGTGAACCGGGCTCTTCGTCCCTCGGTCACAACCGCGCTGAGCATCTCGACTGGCCTGGCGAGCCTGTCGCTCGCCTTGGTCCAGTGGTACCAGGTCTCCGGCCACGGCTCCCACGTGGCCATAGCCGGGGCCGTGGTCGAAGACGGGTTCAGCGCGCTGGTGTCCGTGCTCGTCTCGTGCGCGGTCGTGGTGTCGGCCATGGTGATGGACGGCTGGGCGCGCCGCGAGGAGGTGGTAGGCCCCGAGCTGCAGGTCCTCATGCTGGTCTCGGCGTCGGGTGCGATGATCATGGGGTCGGCCAACGATCTCGTAGTCATCTTTCTCGGTCTCGAGATCATGTCGATCGCGCTCTACGTCCTGGCCGCGCTGAACCCGCGCCGCCAGGAGTCCGGAGAGGCTTCGCTCAAGTACTTTCTCCTGGGGGCGTTCTCCTCAGCGGTGTTCGTCTATGGCATCGCCCTGGTCTACGGCGCTACGGGGACGACGAATCTTCCTCAGATAGCGGACTACCTCGCTCGCAACGTCTTGCTCCACGACGGTCTGCTTCTGGCGGGACTGGCGTTCTTGCTGGTCGGTTTCGGGTTCAAGGTGGCGGCGGTTCCGTTCCACCTGTGGACGCCGGACGTGTACCAGGGTGCACCGAGCCCGGTCACCGGCTTCATGGCCGCGATCGCCAAGGCAGGAGGGTTCGCCGCGCTGCTGAGGGTGTTCGTCTCCTCCTTCGGGCTCCTGCGTAGCGACTGGCAACCGGCTATCTGGGTGATCGCCGCGATCACCCTGGTGCTCGGGGCGGTGTTGGCTCTCGTGCAGAGCGACATAAAGCGCATGCTCGCCTACTCCTCGATCAACCACGCAGGTTTCGTTCTTCTCGGTTTGCAGGCGGCCACCGCCCGGGGAGTCGAGAGCTCGCTCTACTACCTGTTCGTGTACACGTTCATGGTGATCGGCAGCTTCGCCGTCATCACCGTGATCGGAGGGGACGGCGACACCTCCCACGACCTCGACCGTTATCGCGGTCTCGCCACGGCCCGCCCGCTGCTCGCAGGATCACTGGCCGTGTTGCTCATGGCCCAGGCCGGGATCCCTTTCACGACGGGCTTCCTGGCCAAGCTAGAGGTGGTCTCGGCGTCGGTCGGCGCCGGGTCGACGGTGCTGGCCGTGGTGGCAATGGTGAGCGCAGCGGTGGCCGCCTTCTTCTACTTGCGGGTGATCCTGTTCATGTACACGCCAGCCGGTAGCGCGTCGTCTATGGCGTCCGCTGGCGTCCCGACACTGGGTTCGGCGTCGGGAGAAGCGGGCACCCCGCTGCCTGTGGGCGCAGGTGTGGCCCGTGGAGGGCTCGGTGGCATTGTCGCAGGTGGCCTTTCCACGGGTGAGCTGTCAACCGGCGTCACGCCGGCCCAGGTGCAAGGCGCGGCAGGTTCCCCTGGGGTGCCGGAACAGGACGCGCTCGGCGACGTA
Organism: Acidimicrobiales bacterium; assembly: GCA_049508615.1. Lineage (GTDB taxonomy): Bacteria > Actinomycetota > Acidimicrobiia > Acidimicrobiales > UBA8190 > Bog-564. The sequence goes on along the minus strand of JBELAS010000031.1, from coordinate 11,657 downwards.
CCCGGCAACGAGGTGGGCACGGTCGGCGGTGAAGGCGGCGTGGCCGGAGATGTCGTGAGCTACCCGGCCGACAGTGACGACCTGCGCCTACTCGGTGGCGTCGCGCCTGCCATCGCTCTTTGTGTCGCCGTCACCGTCCTGTTCGGCGTCTGGCCGGCTCCGCTCCTGGACTTCGCCCATCGTGCCACGTTGCTGTTCATCCCCCACTGACTGGAACTGAGGGACCGGCCACGGCTTCCTGTCACGGGCGGGACACCGATTCGGTTACCGGCCGAACGGCAGTTGCTCGTCCGAAGTGGTTCAACTGAGGACGTACGACTCCAGCTCTTCGAGGTGGCTACGAAGAGCAGACCGAGGCGGTAGGGATGGTCATTTCTCAGGGTGCTCCGCCGACTGAGGGAGCAACGAGATCCCGGTGTCATCTTTGTGCACGCCGTGGACGGCGAGGCGCGCACGGCGGTCCGAAGCGGCGATCATCCGCCCTATAACCGGCACCTCCGCCAGCGACTCGGCGCGCAGGATAGCCAGAAGCACCGGCACAAGGTGCTCGGCGGTGTCGTAGACCACGTACCGGGGCAGCCAGTCGGGTCCGTACTTGGCGTTGAAGTGCCACAGGGTCTCGATCTGGAAGAAGCTCGACATCTTCTTTATCGCCCACCGTTCGACACGTTGGGTCACCCCGTCGCCGCGTTCACCCTCGAGCACGGAACGCAGGGCGGCGAAGTTCAGGCTGAGACCGTGGCAGCCGCGCTCGCGCAAATGCTGGATCGTCGACACCAGCGCGAAGTCGATGAGCCCGTTCGGGTGCTCGCCGCGGTCACGCCGCATCAGGTCGAGAGAGAAGCCGCCGATGCCGCGCGCCGGGACGAACTGGCACATCGCTGCCGGCGCGCCGTCGGGACCGGTGACCACGCACAGGAGGAGACCCTCGTCGCGCGGATCGAAGATCCTCCCGAGCATCATCGAGAACCCGCGCTCGAACTCACCGCGGCGGCTCTGCGACATGAGCCCGGTGAGGCGTTCAGCGGTCTGCCGGTCGAGCCGGCCCGGGTCGTGGAACGAAGCCGTGTACCCGTACTTGGCAATACGGTTGTGTGCCTGGCGCAAACCCTTCATGTGGCCGCCCGCCAGCGAGAAGCGCTGCACGTCCACCACGGCTTCGTCGCCGATGTAGATGTCGTGCATGCCCGTGGCGCGGTAGACGGGCAGCCAATCCTCGCTCCCACCCATCGTCGCCACCACCCAGCCGCGGTTGTCGGCGAAGCGGCGGAAAGCGTCCCAGATCTGCTCGCGCTCGGCGCGAGGACCGATCGGGTCGGGGGACACCAGGCAGATGCCGCCGTAGATGGCGTAAGCCACGAGGCTGTCGCGGTGGAAGAACCATTGCTTGTCACTGCGCAGGCCGAAGTAGTCGAGCGTGCCGTCACCGTGTCGGCGCACGATGTCACGTGCAGCGGCCCAAGCCGCGTGTCCCGCAGACCTGCTGCGGTCGACGAGCGGCCGGGTGGCGAGCAGCAATGCCACCACCGCGATGGCGAACCCGATGGCCAGGAGACTCGGAGCCAGGAAGTCGTTCAGCCGGTCGGGAAGCGCCACGCTTTGCACGCCGACCAGGCGTTCGACGACAGCCTCACCGACACGCCACAGAGCGAGGCGCGGACGGTCATGGTCGAAGCGAAGGAAGAGCTCGGTTGCGACGGTCGAGGCGACCGTGATCGCCGCCACCCCGGACACAAGCCACAATGCTGCTGAGCGCGTGGAGGGGAGATCCGAGGACGCGCGGAACTCGTGGCGGTTGAAGAGCAGGAGCGCGAGCACCCCGCCTGCTACCACCGATCCCCCCACGTCCCCGCCTCGCACGAGGTGGAGGACGAGGGTCACTCCGAGGAGGATGGAGGAAATGGCCCAGGCCCGGTGCTGTCCGCGCCGCACCCCGCGTGCCAGGGCCAGAAGAGCGACGCCGGCGAGGGCAACCAGGGCACCGGCCGCTTGGCTGACGCCAAGCGGGAGGATCTGCAGCACGAGATGCAGGCGGCTTCGAAACGGCGGGGTGATGGCGAAAAGCAGGTCGAGTGCGCCGGCCAGGAAGATAGCTGTCGCCACCCATCGCCTCACCCGGCGCGAACGGCTGCGAACCGAGCTCAGATCAGGCGGAGGGGGCCACGATTCTCCTTGCGGGCACGATGCCACGACCACCGGGTGCGTATCACGTGCGTGAGGAGACCTAGCGGAGATCCGCTCGAGGAGCGTGGCGGGGGGCTGGTCGAGACGCGCCAACAGCAGACGGGCGTGCAGCTCTGCGCCGGTCTCGAGCTCGATCCAGGCCAGTTGGTGGTGGTGCAGGAACACGGGCAGCATCCCGAGCCGGGCCGGATGCTCCTCGACGACATCGCCGGAGGTACCGGCACAGGCGAAGAATCCTGGGTCCAGGTGTGTGAGCTCGGCCTGCAGTGTGGCTCCGGTGACCAGTCCCGTATATCCGCGCTTGGCGAGTGCACGAGCGGCATCTCGCGCCGCGTCGTTTACGGTGGCACCCGGGTGCGACATGACGTGCTCGCTCGAGTCGGCGCGCACCCGCCATACGCGATCGTCGAGCACGCCGGCGAGTTGCCCGCCGCCGAGGGTCCTCCATGCTCGCCGACCTAGCCAGCCGAGCACCAACCCGAGTGCCACCAGCTCCACCGCGGAGATGGCGCCGGCGACGGCGAGGCGCGACCCCCAGGCTGCCGCGTGCGCACGGTCCAGGGCCCGGGCCGGGCCGGGGTGGCTGAGCAGCAGATGGTCGAGCGCCCGCACGACGAACGGCAGCCGCAGCGCGAGCGCCACCGCCACGGGCACGAGCAGCCACCAGGCGAACCGGGCGAAACGGCGGTATAGAAGGCGCGAGGTCAAGAAGCGCTGGAGCACCGCCGGGTCTGCGAGGCGGTTGATGCCCTCCTGCCACGGCGCTTCGGGATCGGGTGCGAGCGTGGTCCCGGCCGTGGTGACGTCGTAGGCGCGAGTCTGCATCGGCCGGGAGCTGTCGGGTGCGCCGCCGGGCGAGCTGTCGGGTGCGCCGCCGGGCGAGCTGTCGGGTGCGCCGCCGGGCGAGCGTAGAGATCCCAGCTCGCTCGCGGCCTCGTGGTCCATCTCGGGCGCCCCGGCCTCCACCCGCACCACACGCGTGGCCATCCCGCTCTTCATGTGCAGGTCTGTCGCGGCCACCACCTCCACCCCCAGCTCCTCGAGCGGGCGGCGCGCGGTGGGATCCTCCCCGAGGGCTCGGTCAGTGCTCCCGGGAAGGCACACCACCTGGCGCTCGGCACCAGAGGCGAAATTCCTCAGGGCATCGGCGAGAGCTTGATGAGCGAAGAGGGAGGCCGATACCGCCTCGGCGGGATCAGGTTGGCCGACCACGTCGAACAAGTTGCCCGCTACCACCACCATGCCGGGGCCCTGCCACGCGTCGAGGGCCCGCGCCAGACCGGCCGAGGCCCAGCTCGTGGCGCTGGTGGCCTCGGGCTCGAGACCCAGATTGGCCACGACGATGACGCGTCTTCCCAGGCTGACGGGAACGGCTCGAGCTCGAACGCCGGGCTGCAACAGTTCTCGAGGGCCCGCGCGCAGGGCGTGGGGGCCCGCGCGCAGGACACCGATATGGGCCCCAGGGGCTCCCTCGCTCATTTCCCGCCTATCTTGCCAGTCCCTCGCGCGCGGCTCGGTCTCGCCTCACCCCCCGGTGCACCGAGCTTCCTCACACATCTGCCGCCTATCTTGCCGGTACCGCCTATCTTGCCGGTACCGGCACACTCATTCCGCTCCGTCGACAGGTGCCGTAGGCGAGGGCAGCGCGATGTAGGCGTGTAGGTTGTCGCCCGATTCTGGGAACGGAGGCGTCGGAGATGCTGCAGCAGGCGTCGTTGCCGCCCAACTGGCGTTGGCGGCTCGGCCCCGCCGAGCCTGGGCCAGCGGTGGTCTTCGACATCGACGGCGTGCTGTCGGACGCGCAGGCACGCCAGCACTACCTCGAGTGGGGACGGCGCGATTGGGACTCTTTCTTCGACGCGTGCGGCGACGACCCGCTGATTGACGAAGTGGCACGCCTTCTCGAACTGCTTGATCCGCGACTGCGCATCGTGTTGCTGACCGGGCGCCCGATCCGCGTCCAACCGCAGACTCTGGCGTGGCTCGCGCGCTATGGGCTTCGCTGGGACCTTCTGGTGATGCGAGACCTCGGGGACCATTCACAGGTTGACAGATTCAAGCGCGACGCAGTGCACGAGCTTCGCGTTCACGAATTGGAGCTTCAACTCGCCTTCGAGGACGACCCGAGGAACCGCGACATGTTCCATGCAGAGGGCATTCCCTGCATCTACATCCATTCCGGTTACTACGAGAGAGCGGAGAAGCGCCGGTAATTGGACCAACCAGAACATACAGACAGATTGGCGGGCTGGGCAGCTTCAGTGTTTTGTGGTCGCCGAACGAGCCCGACGTTCGCGTCTCGCCGTCTCTGCGCTCGCCGTCGACGTCATGGCGATAACCCATCCTCCGAGCACGAGCGCGCCAGCCGCGCCAAGGACCGGCAGGTCTCCAAGACGTGCGTAGAGGGTCCAGCCCGTGCGCAGCGAGACGTCGCTCACGAGCACCTGGCGTATTCCGAGCGAGGTTCTCTCCAAGACGCGTCCGTCGTTGTCGATGACACTGCTGAATCCGGTGGGGGCGGCCTGCAGGAGGTTACGCCCTTCAGTGATCGCTTGGAGGCGCGCTGCCGCCACCTCCTGACAGGGGACTTGGCTGGTCGCGTAAGAAGACGTGTTCGTGGGGACGATCAGGAGCTGCGCGCCGGCGCGCGTAGGCAACCACCCACGCTCGGGGAAGAAGACTTCGTAGGAGACCACCGTCCCGAGAAGGCCCGCGGGAGTGCGAAGCAGACCGTTGCCGTGGCCGACGATCGCGTCGAGGGGCACCCCGGAGAGATTGGCCAGATGCTTGAAGAACCCTCGGTAAGGCACGTACTCGCCGAAGGGCACGCGGTGGACCTTCTCGAAGCGCGCGATTATCCGGCCGCTAGGAGCGAAGGCGACGATTTCGTTCCGAAAGTGGGTGCTCGACACCGTTTCAGTGACGCCGACGACGAGGGTGGAGCGAAAGCGCACCGCTATGGCCGCAAGGGCGGACTTGGCGGGGTCCGAGTCGAGGCGGTCGCCGAGCGACACGACATCCTCGGGCCAGAGGATCAACGTTGGCGTCCTACCCGCGTCGAAGTGAGGGATCTGGACCGTGGCGTCGACCTGGGCTCGGTACACGGTGGCCGGATCGACTCGCGACTTGCTCAGCCCTCTAGCGCCGCCGCCCTGTATCGCGGCGACTCGGAGGGTGGCGACGGGGCGTCCCCCGTCCGGCGCCACCGAGCCCCATGCGGCGAGACCGCCCACGGCGGCCAGCGCGCTGATGCCGGCGGCGACTCCTTTGGCACGCGGCGCAGGTTCTCGGAAGGCGTCCCTGTGCGATCTCGCCCACCTGATTGCGGCTTCCACCTCGGCGCCCAGCCCACCCCCTCCCAGCCATACCAACCCCACGAGCAACAGGGGCCCACCCAGCCGGGCGGCACCCGCGAGCGGACCTCCCGCCTGGCCCAGGGCCACTCCTCCTAACGGGAGACCCCCGAACGGCCAAGTGCCGCGCAAAGCCTCCACAAGCACCATCCCCCCTACCAGGGTGAGTGTGCGCCCCCTTCCACGTGGGGCTACAGCGCAGGCGAGGGCCGGTGCCAACGCCTCCAGCAGCATCAGCACCACGCCCCCGTAGACGTTGAAACCAGTAGCCCACCACAGACCGGGGACGAACAGGCCGAGCCCTGCCACCCAGCCGGCAGCGAGACGAGCCGGCCAGCGCAGGCCTCCGATGCGCCACCACAACAGCGCCGTGGCCGGGAAGGCGAGGATCCACACCCCTACCGGCGGGAGTGACAGGGTGAGGCCGATTCCCGCCACCAGTGCGGGCAGGAGGATCCGGCCCCATCGCCTAGCCCAGCGAGACAACTGGCGATCGGGGAACTGGGACGTGCTGAGCGGTGCGGAGTCCATCGTGGCGGGTGGCCCTGGGCCAGCGGCAGCTTTGACCACGATTCCGTGCAAACGCGCGCCCGTGCTCACCAAATGGCCCGGCACCCCGGACCGCGTCGTAGCGGAGACGTGCTCTCGTGCCCATCCCGCCACCTGTCGCCCCTGGCGACGTTTCCGCGGAAACGCTTGCCGGGGATCATCGGGTCACCTGGTTGTTCGGAGCCAGTCCGCCCAGCAGGTCGTTCGCGGCTCGCCTTCCGCTGCCGATGCACGCCGGGATGCCCACACCGTGGAGAGCGGCCCCTGCCAAGGCCAGCCCACGATGGCGGGCTGCTCTTTCCTCGACAGCCCGGACGCGCTGGAGGTGTCCGACGAGGTACTGGGGGAAGGCCCCGGGCCAGCGGGTCACGATTGTCTCGACCGGGTCGCCGCGTAGATCGAGCATCTGGTGAAGCTCTCCCAGCGCGCGCGCGACCACCTCCTCGTCGGACATCTCAGCAGAAGGGTCGTTCCCGTAGCGGCCCATCGAGGCACGCAAGAGCACGTCGTCCGACCGCCCGAGCTCGGGCCATTTCGAAGAGAGCCAGGTGCATGCGGTGAGGAGCCGTCCCGCTCTGGTGGGGACCAGGAAGCCGGTTCCATCGAGGGGTGAAGCGACCACGTGCCGTGAGAACCGAAGGGTGCGGTTGCGATCGACCATCGTGGCGGTTCCGACGATCCCGCCAGTCGGTCGAGCCGCTCTGCGCGCGTGCCCAGACGGATCTCGACTCCCCGTTCCTCCAACGCGACCGCCAAGCGCTCGACCAGGCGTTCGAGCCCGCCGCGGATCGTCATGAAGACCGGGAGAGGGGCAGGGCTTTCCGTGCTTGAAGGTCCGGTTGCGCCGGCACCGGCGGAGACGGCACGTTGCACAGGGCTGGAGCTTGGGGGGGACATGGCCCGAAGTGCTCGCATCAAGCTGCCCTGTTGCCGGTCCGCCCGAAGCAGCGCGGGAAACACGGCCGCGGCACTCATCGTGTCGACGGGCCCGGCGTGGATACCCCCAACGAGTGGGTCAACCAGCCGGTCGTGCACCTCGCTGCCCAGCCGCCGGCGAACGACGGATCCCACCGACTCGTCGTCGTAGGCGTCAAGCGTCTCGGATGCATCGTCCGCAGCGTGCCCTTCGAGCACGTCTGCTGAGTCCTCCTTCTCGCCCGCCAGCCACGTTCGGGCGTCGCCCGCCTGTCTTCTGTGACGCAGCACCGAAGGGAGCAGCAGATCGAGAGCCGTGCGCCCCAAGCCCGCCGGGGAGCAGATCCCGGATCGGGCGAGCGGGCCCATGCGGGTGGGCACACCCAGCGCAAGCCCTGACGGCAGGGGACGCAGCATGCTCCGGGCCCACACATAGGCGCGATTGTTCCCAGGGGGGACCAGCTCCGTGCCCAGCCCCAGCTCGTGGCAAAGCGCCAGCGCCTCCTCCCGCCGGGCCAAGAAGGCATCAGGGCCCAGGTCGACCGGCCTTCCTCCCACTTCGCCCGTGCGCAGCTTGCCCCCGAGGCGCGCATCGGCCTCGAGCAGCACCACGCGTGCGCCTTTCGGCAGCGTGGTGGCGAGCTGCCAAGCCGCGGCGAGTCCGGTGATGCCACCACCTAGCACCGAGACCGTGAGGTCATCGACATCCTCCCCACGGCTGGGGCCGGGGGCTTGCGTTCGCTGTTCGGTCAACTGTCCGTGTCCTTGTCCGTGTCCGAGGCTGTAGCCGTGTCCGAGGCCGTAGCCGTGTCCGCGCCCAACACCACGCGCGCCAGAACCTCGCAGAACCGGGCGTCGTCGTTCAGCGAGGCGGTGCGAGCGAAGGCGAGGCCGGCGCGCGCCGCTGTCGCTGCTGCTTCGATGTCCAGGTCGTACAGGACCTCCAAGTGGTCCGAGACGAACCCGATCGGGCAGACCACCACGCCGGTGGGCCCCGAGTCCGAGATGGCGGAAATCACGTCGCGCACGTCGGGTCCGAGCCACGCCTCGTCAGTGCGGCCCGCGCTCTGCCATGCAACGCGCCAGCGCTCGACCCCGGCGGCATTTGCCACAGCCCTGGCCGATTCGTGGACCTGCTCCGCGTAGCTGTCACCCTCTTCAACTAGGTGGGCCGGCACGCTGTGCGCTGTGAAGAGCACCTCGGCGGTGTCTGCGCCAACGTCGCGGATCGAGAACAGCGCCTCGCGTACGCGCTCTGCGAGGAGAAAGACCAGGCCCGGAGCCAAGTGCCAGTGGTCGATGACCTCCAGCTGCATGGGCCCGTCACCGGTGGCGCCCGGCGAACCTGCGGCCTGGCACGCTCGGCGGATGTAATCGCCGACGCTCGCTACCGACGAATGAGGAGCGAGCACGATCCCAACGGCGCGCCGAGCGCCTTCTCGAGCGAGCTCGGACACGGCGTCTTCGATACGAGGGGCCGCGAACTTCGTGCCCGAGGCCACCACGAACCGTCCCGGGCAGAGCATCTCGAGCGACCGGGCGATGCCGGCCACCTGAGCCGCGGTTCTCTCTGCCAGAGGGGAGACCCCCCCGATGGCAAGGTAGCGGCGCTCGAGGTCGGCGAGGAGCTCGGGGGTGGGTGGGCGGTCCCGGCGTATCTCGGTGTAGAACGCGGGCAGCTCCTCGAGCGAGCGCGGCGTCCCGTGCGACATGACGAGCACGCCCACCCGTTCATTGCCGCGATCGAGCGCCACCGATGTCATCGCAGGGAGTCCGGCGAGGTGGTGTGCACCAAGTCCGTGAGTCTGGCCAGGGTGTCGGGATCCGTCTCGGGCAGTACCCCGTGTCCGAGGTTGAAGACGTGTCCGGTGCCGGATCCTCGACGGAGCACGTCGTGTGCCTCGCTGGCGACGACGTCCCAAGGGGCGAGGCACACAGCCGGGTCAAGGTTCCCCTGAACGGCCCGGCCCGGCCCGATCCTCGCCCGTGCCTCGTCGAGGGGCACGCGCCAGTCCACGCCGACCACCTCCGCCCCGACCTTACCCATCAACGCCAGCAGTTCCCCTGTGTCCACCCCGAAGTGGATTCGCGGAACGCCCAGATCCTCCAATCCCTCCAGGACTCGACGACTCGCCGGCAGCACATAACGCTCGTAGTCGACGGGCGACAGCGTCCCGACCCAGCTGTCGAACAGCTGCACTGCGGCTGCTCCAGCGATCACCTGGGAGCGCAGCGAGGCCAGAGCTATGTCTGCAAGCGCGTCGAGCAGAGCTGTCCACAAACCCCTGTCGCTTCGCATCAGCGCCTTCGTGCGGGTGTAGGAGCGAGAAGGACCACCTTCGACCAAGTAGCTGGCCAAGGTGAAGGGTGCCCCCGCGAACCCGATGAGAGGTACCCCAATGGGCGAAAGGGCCTCGACGGCGATCTTCACAGCCTCGATCACATACGGCGTGTCGACCTCGGGTTGTAGTGGTCTTAGACGTTCGAGGTCCGCCTCGGAGGTGAAAGGGCGCGCCACCACAGGCCCCAGTCCTTGCTGGACGTCCACGCCGAAGCCGACCGCTGCGACGGGCACCACGATGTCGGAGAACAAGATTGCGGCGTCGACTCCGTACCGGCGAACGGGCTGGACCGTGAGCTCGGCGGCAAGCTCGGGACGACGAACGGCTTCGAGGATGCCGCCATCGCCTCGCGCCCGGCGGTACTCGGGTAGAGAGCGCCCCGCCTGGCGCATGAACCAGACGGGCACGTTATCGACCGGCTCGAGCCGGCAGGCACGGAGGAACACCGAGTCTGCCACTGGCACGGAAAGACGCTACCGGACTTGTGAGTGGCGGCTTCTCCACCGTCGGTGCCCCTATCGCGTGTCCCCGCCGAGCTTGTTACCTCGGCGGTGAGGTCGCGGTCGACCGGTATGATCGCGGGTTCACCGCAGGCCGGTGGTGGTCCGGTGGTGGTGAAGAAGCTGCGCCAAGGCACGGCACGGCCAGCTGGGCCACAGCCAGCGGCGGGGTCGGGGTTCCCGCCGTCTGGAGAAAGACAGGTTTGGTCGGGGTTCTCGCAAGGACCTCTGGTCCGGGCGGGTTATGCGGCCCCGCTCGGAGTGTTGGAGGTGCCAGAAGCCAGAAGATGGACCTCGGTTGGGGCCCAGCGACGAGCCGTCAGGCGAAGAGCCGAGAAGTAGTGAGGAAGCCGCCGTGGAAGGACATCCCGAGCTAGAGGCGGAGCAAGCTCAGATCGACCGGGCATATGAGCGGCTCGACGAGCTTCTTGTCCGCACGCAGGAGCTGCTGGCTTCTGTGCTCGATCAGGGACGCGGGGGCACCCCTCAATTCCGCGAGGAACGCGACGTGATCGTGCGAACAAGCCTCGCCCGCCTCGAACAGCTCGACGTCGGCGAGCAGGCGCTGTGCTTCGGTCGCATCGACCGCATCTCGGGTAGCGGGGCCGAGGCGGACGGGTCCGGCGGGGGGCGCCGGGCGGACGGGACGGAGGGGTCGGACCCGATGGGCGGAGCTGTGGAGAGCTTCCACATCGGCCGGCTCGGAGTGTCGGCTGAGGACCTGGAGCCCCTCGTCGTCGACTGGCGGGCGCCGGTCTCGGAGCCTTTTTACCGGGCCACCGGTCGCGACCCCATGGGTCTGGTGCTACGGCGACATCTGGCCGTGTCGGGCCGGCGGGTCCTCGGCATCGAAGACGAGCGCTTCGCCACGAGCCCCGTCGAGTCGGCGACGACCGGGCCCGACGGTGCGCTCGGATCCACCGGTGCCCCCGTCACGGACAGCGGGGTGGCAGGTCTCGAGGACAAGCCGGGCGAGGGTGTGCTCGATGTGGATGTCGAGCACGAGATCGGCGGGCCCGGGGCGCTCCTGGCAGCTCTCGGAAGTGCCCGAAGCGGACATATGCGCGACATCGTCGCCACGATCCAACGCGAGCAGGACGAGATCATTCGGGCTCCGCTCCTGGGCGTTCTGGTCGTCCAGGGTGGGCCGGGTACAGGGAAGACAGCGGTAGCACTGCACCGCGCCGCGTACCTGCTCTACACGCATCGATTCCCCCTCGAGCGCCAGGGAGTGCTGGTGATCGGACCCAATCCGCTCTTCCTGCGCTACATCGAGCACGTCCTTCCGTCTCTGGGTGAGAGCGGTGTCACCCTCTCCACGGTCAGCGGTCTGGTCCGCGGCGTGCAGGTGCGGGCGCAAGACCGGGCGGAGGTGGCCCGGCTCAAAGGGGAGGCCCGCATGGCGGAGGTGGTGGCACGTGCCGTGCGTACCCGGGAGCGTTCCCTGCACAGCGATGCAGAGATCCCTTACGGTGCCACGCTGCTGCGGCTCGGAGCGGACGCGTCGGCGGCCATCGTCTCCGCGGCGCGTCGCCGTCCCGGCACCCACAACTCGCGCCGACACTTGGTCGATCAGATGGTGACGCGTCGGCTGGCCGACGAGTACCTGCGTACGCTCAGCGTCCACAGCGGCTCGGGGCGACCGTCCTCGTTCGGGATCGCCCAGCCCGGCGAGAGTGTCCCTGCGGAACCGGTCGAAGACGATCCTGGCGGTCGTGAGGCTGACCGAATGACGGGGGTCGTCACCGGTGACTTGGGATCGGCACGCCCAACGGAGACGGGATCGGAACGGCCGGACGTGAGTGACCGGGGGC
>JBELAS010000030.1:0-10076 GCA_049508615.1 Acidimicrobiales bacterium | reverse complement strand
ACGGTGCTGGCGACGGTGTCCGCGTGCGCAGATCTAGGTGTGCGAGTGCGGGTGACGGCAATCGTGCCGGTCACAGAAAACATGCCTGGCGGAAGCGCTATCAAGCCTGGCGACGTGCTCATAGCCAGGGACGGGCAGACGATAGAGGTGCTCAACACTGACGCTGAAGGTCGTCTCGTCCTGGCAGACGGGCTGTCACTGGCTGTCGAGCTGCATCCGGATGCCATAGTCGATCTCGCCACGTTGACCGGTGCCGCCGTGGTCGCACTCGGCAGGTCGATTGCCGCGCTCTTCGGCAACGACCGAGCGCTCGTGGACCGGGTGAAGGAGGCGGCGGGACGCGCTGGCGAGCCGGTTTGGCAACTTCCGCTGGCCCGCGAGTACCGGAGCCACATCGAGTCGGACGTAGCGGACATGAAGAACATCGGCAAGGCCGAACAGGCCGGCTCCATTGCCGCGGCATTGTTGCTGGAGCGCTTCGTCGGCGGGATCCCTTGGGTGCACATAGACATGGCGGGCCCCGCGCGAAGCGACGAGGATAACGAAGTGTTCACAAAAGGGGGGACGGGGTTCGGAGTGCGTACACTTCTCGAGCTGCTCGAAGCGTACGGTGACGCTTCGTCGGGCTGATGCCCTCAGCGCACTCCTGTCTGCCGAGTAGCGGCGCGCGATACGCGAGAGTCGGATCTCGTCAGACCAGACCGTGTCATATCCGGAGACGGTGTATCGCGCGCCGGGTAAGAGATCCGGGACTCACGCTCGGAGACATCCATCCATCGGGCGTCTGCGAGTCGGGCCAGCGCGGCGATGCGATCGCGCTCACGAGTTCCGAACCGCCAACCGGGGCGACCGACTACGAGAACCAGGTCCCATGCTGCTAGCTCGACCCACTCGACGTCACTCTCCTGGCTGGTCACCGTAGGGTCGGCTCGTCGCCGCTCTTCCACGAACGCTGCGATCCAGGGTGCGGCTGGAGTGAGCCCGTCCGCCGCGATCAACATGCCTGATTCGGGGTCGACGACGGCAGCCCACAGAGCGTCGAGCTCGTGGCGTGCTCGGCGGGTCAGCGCCCTGACCACGTCTTGCGGAGTCCGCTCTCCGACGATCAGCGCTGCAGTGTCGTAGGCGTCGAGTCGGCGATCGCGGACGCTCCCTGTGATCGGGTGCGCCTCTTCTACGAGGACACCGTCGACTTCAGCGATCTCACTCAACAGCAGGGGGAGGACGTCGTCGTCGCTGAGCTCCACCACGAACTCGTCGACGGCACGACCCGCGTCACGCTCAACGATCTCGACTGCGACGACGTCACCACGCACCGAACCGATCCGACTGGCTACCGCTCCGAGGGCGCCTGGTCGGTCGGGCATCGCGACGCGCAGGACAAAGGTTGCCATGTCTCCAGGCTACGGCTGAAAGGTGAACAGTGCGTTTCAGCCGCGCGACGCCAGCGTTACGAGACTGTTCCGGCAGGTGGAGGTTCAGTGGCCCCGCGACCTGGTGACGACCGGCGGGCCCTGTTGTCCTCACCTTGGTCTGCGTTCCGACAGAGTGCCGAGGCCCACTCCGTCGCTTCGTGAGCGAGCGCCGGATGGATGCGCCACCGAAGGAGCTGCGCCTCCGCGTCCTGCCGGTCCACTCCGATCTCGAGCAACCCGAGCGCAATCCTGCGCGAGCGTTTGCGTATGCCGTCGAGAGACGGCGTTCCCCGCTGGGAGTCCGACCAGCTCTCGTGCATGTGTTGGAGCGACCGGGGAAGGCGTAGCAAGTGCCTACGCGGCAGGGTAGGAACCTTGCGCCTCACAGCCAAGATGTCGGTCCCCTCGAAGCGCGCCAGCTCGAAGGTTATGCACCGGGTGACGGCGCGTTGGAAAGGTGAATGGCGCCCGCTTCGTCCACCGAGGCCGAGCGCCCGAGCCGTGTCGTAAAGAGGCAGGTCGAAACCATCGGGCTCGGCGTCCAGCCCCGCTGCGAGACGTCGCATCAGCCAGGTGCTCGTGGGTCCGATGACCGCCAACCAGAAGTGCTCGACGTACCACGAGCGCGGGTCATGGCCGAGGGTGTCGATCACGGGATCCGGCCAAGCGACGATGCACAACTTGTCGCACGCGTCGGGACCGTCGCGCTCGGCGACGGGATCGCGATCCACCAGGAGATGGAGGGAGGGGTTCATCTCACCAGCGTGACGGCTCGACGTTGCCGGCAACCTTGCTCGGCCTCTTGCACCTCGGCGTGTCGATCCACTCTCAGCAGATGACTGAAGGCCAGGCCTCACCCACGTTCTCCGGGAACGTCCGACATTGCAGCGAAGCGAACCGTCACCGGCGCAGGCGCCATCGGCACCGGGGTGGAACCCACGATCACCAGCATCCGCGGTGGAAAACCTCCGAGGCGGCGCGTCGGTGCCTCATGAGCGACGGCGACGGCGGGTTCTCACCGCCGGGCTCGCCCAGTAGCACGGCGCCGAAATAGCGACGATCAGCGGGTACCCCGAGGATACGGCGCACCTCGGCCTCTCCGCGGAAGTTTCCGAGAAAGCAGGCACCCAGCTCCGCGTCCGTGGCGGCCAACAACATCAGCAGCACCGCGAACCCCGCGTCGACGAACCAGAAGGGGACCGGCCACGCGTCGACGCCGCCGCCACCGTCACTGTCGGGAGGCCCGAGCCCGCTGTCGTGCTTGTCGGGCTCCCCGTAACGATCGAGGTAGGCACCGGGGTGGGAGAAGACGCAGAGCACCACCGGCGCCCGAGACAGCTCGGGCCACCGGCGCGAGCGCTCGCGCCAGTCGGCGGTGGTTGTCGCCTCCCAGAAGGCGGTGGTCTGCTGTGGTCCCTCCAGGACTACTGTGTCCCACCCGCCGGTGTTGCCGGCGGCGGGAGCCCGTCGAGCGGCGGCGAGGATGTGTTCCAGCATCTCCGCAGGCACAGGACGACCCGAGAAGCTCCGCACCATCCGTCGCCGCCGAACGGCCTCGGACAGTTCCACGTCCGCCGACGCTACCGAGCCTCCAACTTGGTTGGCACGGAACGCGGCCGCGCAGGGGACGTGGGGCGCGCCGGGGACGCCATGGAAACGCCGGGAAGGCGCTGGGAATGCCGACCCAACTGGTAGGGTTTTAGTAATCGGGCGGCATGGAGCCGCCTTGGGACGCCCTCGACGTGCGGGCGCCAGGCGCTTCTCACCGGGAGCGGTGTTTTTCGGGACCTGGGAGGTCGTAGATGGCCACCACGCGAGAACTGCTGAGCCAGGCCCAGGGCTCTGTGCGCGAGGTACGGGGAGACGAGGTGGAGCCTCGCCTGGGAGAGGTTGTGCTGCTCGACGTGCGTGAGGCGGACGAGTACGAGCAGGGCGCTCTGCCCGGAGCGGTGCACGTGCCGAGAGGGTTCCTAGAGTTCCAGGTGGAGGGGCGTATCGCGGACAAGACCGCCCCTGTCGTCGTGTACTGCGCGGCCGGGGGGCGCTCGGTCCTGGCAGCGAAGACGATGGCCGACCTCGGCTACGAGAACGCCGTCTCTCTCGCCGGTGGCTTCAACCGCTGGAAGGACGAGGGACGTCCCTGGAATACCCCGCAGTCGCTCACCTCCGAGCAGCGCAACCGCTACCAACGCCACCTGCGCCTGTCCGAGGTGGGGGCGGAGGGGCAGGTGAAGCTGCTCGGGTCGAAGGTGCTGCTGATCGGGGCAGGCGGCCTAGGCTCACCGGTGGCGCTCTACCTCGCCGCCGCCGGCGTGGGAACGATCGGCATCATCGACATGGACGTGGTGGACGCCTCGAACCTGCAGCGCCAGGTCCTGCACTCCATGGACCGCCTCGGCGAGCGCAAGGTCGACTCGGCCAAGAAGACCATCGTGGCGCTCAATCCCGACGTGAACGTGGTCACATACGACGTGCGACTGGGAGCCGACAACATCGTGGACATCTTCGACGGCCCTTCCGGCGACGGCTGGGACGTCGTCGTCGACGGCACGGACAACTTCCCGACCCGGTACCTGGTGAACGACGCTTCGCTGTTGAAACGCGTTCCCGTCGTGCATGGCTCGATCTTCCGCTTCGAGGGACAGGTGACGGTGTTCGATCCCTACCGCGGGCCCTGCTACAGGTGCCTTATCCCCGAGCCCCCGCCTGCCGAATTTGCGCCTTCGTGCGCCGAGGCCGGCGTGCTCGGGGTGCTGCCGGGAATCGTGGGGTCGATCGAGGCGGTGGAGGCCATCAAGCTGCTGCTCGGCATCGGCGACCCGTTGGTCGGGAGGTTGCTGGCGTACGACGCCTTGGAGGAGTCGTTCCGCATCTTCAAGATGCGCCGCGACCCTCAGTGCCCGGCATGTGGAAAGAACGCCGCTCCCATCGTGATCGCCGAGTACGACGAGCTCTGCCTTCCACACGCGATCGAGCTGCCCACAACCCGCTGATCACGCACGCTCGGCGCCGGGCGCATCGCGGCCCGGTAGGCGCAGCGAACGTTGGAGGTAATGAACCGTAGGCGCAGCGATCCCGTGGCGTCATAACCTGGCACTATGACACTCGGGCACGACAGCGAGAGAGTTGGCGGGACACCGGAAATCGAGCCCGAGGCCGAGCAGGCGAAGGCGCACAGGGTGCGCCGTACCGACTCGGGAATCGAGATCGCATCCGTTTACCGGGCCGCGGACCTCGAGGATTGGGACCCTGACGAGCGGCTGGGCGACCCGGGCAAGGCCCCCTATACCCGCGGCATCTACCCGGAGATGTACAGGGGCCGGCTGTGGACCATGCGCCAGTACGCGGGCTTCGGCACGGCGGAGGCCACCAACGAGCGGTTCCGCTTCCTCCTTTCCGCCGGGCAGACGGGACTGTCGTGCGCGTTCGACCTGCCGACGCAAATGGGGTTCGACTCCGACCACCCGCGCGTCGAGGGGGAGGTGGGCAAGGTCGGTGTGGCCATCGACTCCCTCGTCGACATGCGCCTGTTGCTGGCAGACATCCCGCTGGCCAAGGTGACGACTTCGATGACGATCAACGCCACCGCTGCGATCCTCCTCTTGTTGTACGAACTGGTCGCAGAGGAACAAGGTGTGCCCCCCGGAGCGGTGAAGGGGACCGTCCAGAACGACATCTTGAAGGAGTACGTGGCGAGGGGGACCTACGTCTACCCGCCGCGCCCTTCGATGCGATTAGTGACCGACACTTTCGCGTACTGTGCCGAGCACCTGAAGTCCTGGAACACGATCTCGATCTCCGGCTACCACATCCGCGAAGCGGGGTCGACTGCGGTGCAAGAGATCGCCTTCACCATGGCGAACGGGATCGCCTACGTGGAGGCGGCGGTCGCAGCTGGTCTCGAAGTGGATACTTTTGCGCCCCGGCTCAGCTTCTTCTGGAACGCCCACAACCACCTGTTCGAGGAGGTGGCGAAGTACCGCGCAGCCAGGCGTATGTGGGCCCGAATCATGACCGAACGCTTCGGGGTAACCGACGAGCACTCGAAGCTGCTGCGTTTCCACACCCAGACCGGTGGCTCGACGCTCACCGCCCAGCAGCCAGAGAACAACATCGTGCGCGTCACGCTCCAGGCGCTCGCAGCGGTGCTCGGCGGCACCCAGAGCCTCCACACGAACGGCTTTGACGAGGCTCTTGGTCTTCCCACCACGCGAGCGGCGAAGATCGCGCTTCGCACCCAACAGGTGATCGGCTACGAGTCGGGAGTGGCCGACACCGTCGATCCCCTTGCCGGCTCTTATTTCGTGGAGACCTTGACTGACGAGATGGAGAAGAGGGCCTGGGAGTACATCGAGCGTATCGATGAGCTGGGCGGGGCCGTGGCCGCCATCGAGGCGGGTTTCATGCAGGACGAGATCGAGCATGCCGCCTACGCCCACGCCAAGGCAGTGGACGCCTCCGAGAAGGTGCTCGTGGGGGTGAACCGCTTCGTCGACGACGAGGTCGAGGTGACAGACGTCTTCCCGGTCGATCCAGCCCACCAGCGCTCGCAGGTCGAGCGCACCCGGAAAGTGCGTGCGACACGCGACCAGACGGCGGTCGACTCCGCTCTCGCAGATGTCGGCGCAGCCGCACGCGGCACGCAAAACTTGCTGGTGCCGATGCGAGAGGCACTGCGTCGGATGGCCACCCTCGGCGAGGTCTCAGACGTGCTTCGCGAGGTGTTCGGCATCTACCAGCCGAACCGTTGAACCTTCGAATGTGAGGGGCTTCGTCGGTCAGTCAGAACGGGAAAGGAGATGGTCGCGCAAGACCGGATCGGTGGCTGCATCGATGGCGGTCCATGCCAGGCCGATGGCGCCATCGATGAGCACCTGCTCGGCCGAGGGCCCGACGCAGGCGTGCGCGAACTCAGGCTGGTGGTTCATCGCGCCACGAGTGTCGAGACCGATGAGGGGATGGATCGATGGCACCACCAGAGAGACGTTCGCCATGTCGGTGGAGAACGTGGGCAGTGGCTGGCCTTCGTCGTCGGCGCGGTAGCGCCTGCCCAGCTCCTCGGTATTGCGGCGCCACGACGCGAGGAGCCTTTCATCTGAGACCAACTCGGAGTAAGCGGGCGAGAGCTCTCGTATCTCGAGCCCGGTACCGGTCGCCAGGGCGCCGGCCTCGAAACAGCGCTCGATCCTCGGGCGCAGCACCGCCAGGTCGTCGAGGCTTCGGGCGCGCACCATGAAGTGCCCGGTTGCTTCCTTCGGCACCACGTTCACCGCGTCGCCCCCCTTGGTCACTATCCCGTGCACCTGGTCCTCCGAGCGCAGGTGCTGTCTCAACAGTCCGATGCCCACCTGGGCGACTACGAGGGCGTCGGCGGCGTTGCGTCCCAGCTCGGGAGAGGCCGAGGCGTGTGCCTCTTGACCGCTGTAGCGCACCTCGAAGTGCTCGACGGCCAGGTACCTGGCTTCGAGGCGGTCTTCGGGCCAGGGGTGGACCATCATCGCCGCGTGGGCCCCGTCGAACGCTCCGTGGTCGAGCATCAGGATCTTCCCTCCGCCGCCTTCCTCTGCCGGTGTTCCCAGCACCGTGACCGAGAGCCCGGCTTCGTCGGCGACACCGGCGAGGGCGATGCCCGCCCCGACCGCCGCGGCGGCGATCAGGTTGTGACCGCAGGCGTGACCAATTCCTGGCAGGGCGTCGTACTCGGCGCAGACGACCACAGACACCGGTCCTGAGCCGACACGTGCCGAGAGCGCGGTGGGCAGACCACAGACGCCGGTTTCGACGGCGAGACCACCCTCGGTGAGCATCCCTGCGACCCGGGCGGCAGCCCTGTTCTCCTCGAAGCAGGTTTCTGGCTCGTCGTGGATGTCACGGCTGAGCGAGACCAGCTCGTCGCGGTTCACCTCCACTGCTCGGCGAGCAGAAGCTTTGGCGGCGCCAGCACTGCCAGCACCCGGAGTCATGCTTCGCTCCCACTTCCCTGGGGCACCACAGTCTCGCTAAGCGATCACGGCGACGATGTCACCGGGCCCGACGGAGTCACCCGCCGACACCCTGACCTCCTTCACCGTGCCTGTCTTCTCGGCGGTGATCGCGTTCTCCATCTTCATCGCTTCCAAGACGCACACACTCTGGCCCACCTCGATCTCGTCACCAGGGTTCACGAGCACCTTCACGATCGTGCCCTGCATGAGCACAGTGACTGTTCCGGATCCGGTGCCGGTCGGCGCCGCGTGCGGCTTGACGGACCTGACCCCCGAGCGTCCCGGCTCCGCCGACATCGCTGCGACGTCTGGGACCCATAGCTTGATCTCGTAACGGCGCCCGTCCACCTCTGCCGTCACGTGGCGAAGCACCCTGGGATCGGTCTCGTCTACGCCCGCGCCGCCGGCCAAAGCGGGTTCGTCTGCGCCGTTCGTACCCAGCGCCGAGAGATCCAGACGTTCCTCTACCCAATTGGTCGAATGGCGCGCCTCGGCGAAGTCCGGGTGGGCGAGGATGGCGAGGTGGGCGGGAACCGTCGTGGCAATACCGGAAAGCTCCATCTCGCCCAGGGCACGAAGCATCCGCTGACGGGCCGCTTCGCGATCGTGCCCCCACACCGCGAGCTTCGCCACGAGGTTGTCGTAAAGGGAGCTGACGGTGTCTCCGGCCTCGTAGCCGCTGTCGAGTCGGATCCCCGGACCTCCAGGGACGCGCAGACGCGTGACGGTCCCGGGGGAGGGCGTAAAGCGCCCTTCCGTCGGGTCTTCGGCGTTGATGCGCACCTCGATCGCATGGCCTTCGAACTTGAGGTCCTCTTGGGTGAACCCGAGTGGCTCTCCCGCGGCGACGCGCAATTGCCACTCAACGAGGTCGAGCCCGGTGACGAGCTCGGTGACCGGGTGCTCGACCTGCAGCCGCGTGTTCATCTCCAAGAAGTAGAATTTCCCATCTTGGAAGAGGAACTCGACAGTTCCTGCATTCACATATCCGCAAGCTTCGGCCGCGTGCACAGCGGCGGCACCCATCGCGCGGCGCGCGTCGTCAGGGAAGTCTGGCGCGGGGCTTTCTTCGATGAGCTTCTGATGACGGCGCTGGCACGAGCAGTCGCGTTCGCCGAGCCATAGCGTGTGGCCATAGGCGTCGGCGAGGATCTGCATCTCCACATGACGCGGCCAGCTCAGGTACTTCTCCAAGTAGATCTCCGGGCTGCCGAAGTGAGCCTGAGCTTCGCGTCTTGCAGAAGCCATGGCTTCCTTGACCTCTCCGGGGTTTGCCACGACCTTCATCCCCCGACCACCGCCGCCGTGGGCTGCCTTAATGGCGATCGGCCAGCCGAACTCCTGTCCGAAGGCGAGAACCTCGCCGGGATCGGTGACCGGCTCGGTGAGCCCGGGGACGTTCGTCACGCCGGCGGCCTCAGCCGCCCTGCGCGAGCTGATCTTGTCTCCCATCACCTCGATGGCCTCTGGAGATGGACCGACGAAGGTGACTCCGCTGGCGGCGATCGCCCGGGCGAATTGGGCATTTTCGGAGAAGAAGCCGTAGCCGGGATGCACCGCGTCGGCGTCGCTTCGGGCGACTGCGTCGAGTATCGCAGGGATGTTCAGGTAGCTGTCGGCCGCGCTCTGGCCCCCCAACGCGTACGCCTCGTCGGCCGACCTGACGTGGAAGGCGTCTCGGTCCAGCTCGGAGTAGACGGCGACCGTGCGCACCCCCAGCTCGCGGCACGTGCGGATGACGCGCACGGCAATCTCGCCGCGGTTGGCTATCAGGACCTTGTCGAACACTCGCGACCCCTCGGGTTTGCGAGCCACCACACTGGCACGCACGCGAGAGGGTGCGCTACCGCCTTCGGGCGGGTCGGGCCTGCGTCGAGCGGGCGCGACCGCTTAGGGTACGTCCATGTCCGGGGGTGCCGCCCACGTGGGTTTCGTCGCAGAACAGGGGCCACCGGGGACCCGGTTCGGCGAGGTCCGAAGGTTTGAGGAGCTCGACTCCACGAACCGTTACCTGGTGGATGAGGCAATTGCAGGTGCCCCCGACGGCTTGGTGGCGGTGGCGGACTTTCAGAGCGCCGGCCACGGTCGCCTGGGGCGGCGCTGGGAGACGCCGGCGGGCGCGAATCTTCTCGCCTCTGTGCTGCTCCGGCCGCTTCTTGCCCCCGAGGAGCTTCACCTGTGCACGGTCGTGCTCACCCTTGCGGCCGCTGATGCCTGCGTCGAGGTGGCGGAGCTCGAGCCGCGCATCAAGTGGCCGAACGACCTCTACATGGGGGAGCGCAAGCTCGGCGGGGTGTTGGCAGAGTCGGTCCCCGTGAACGCACCCGACGGGGGAGCCCTGGAGCCACAGACGCGCTACGAAGGCCGCGCAACCGGGGCCGGGTACGCGGACGCCGATCGGGTCGGTGTCGGCGAGGTCCGTGCCGTCGTCGTGGGACTGGGCCTGAACGTCCGCTGGCCACCCCCCGACACGGCGCTTTCCCAGGTTGGGAGTTCCGTGCCGCCGGTCCCCGCAGAGCTCGCCGGTATCGCCACGTCCCTTTGGCGTGAGGCCAGGCCCGAGATCGCACAGCGTCTCGACCCGCGTACGCTACTCGAGCTCGTGCTCGGGGCACTCGAGCACCGTGTCGACGACCTCTCCGACGCGGACGGCCGCAGGCGCCAAGCCGCCGAGTAC